>JAYYRS010000071.1:0-10380 GCA_036126975.1 Myxococcota bacterium | reverse complement strand
CACCGATACGAAGAGGCCCCATGCAATCGTCCTCGTTCCTGTTCGTCCTCGCCGCATGCGGCTCGACCGGGGGGGGCGACCGCACGGACGGCGACGCTCAGGGAGACGACCTCATCGCGTGCGGGTCGGGCACCGAGCGGGTCGGGGATGCATGCGTCGACATCGACGAGTGCGAAGACGACAACGGAGGATGTGGAGACCCCGAGGTGTGGCGCTGTGAAAACCGCGAAGCCGCACCACCCACCTGCACCTACGACCCTGCGGCGGACCTCGAGGTGCTGACGGATGGCGTTGCGCCCCTCGAATACGGCGGAGGGTTGTCATCCAGGATGGTGGTCTGGGGCGAGACGGCCTTCCCCCTCGCGTGGACGGACGCCGAGGCCGTCGTCGCGGCGGCTGCGCGCGTGGGGAAAGGACGGGTCCTGCATGTGGGACACGAAGGGCAGCTTTCCGGGGGGCTGGCAACGGGCGGCGCCAGTACGTTGATCGGCAATGCGATCCACTGGATGACCCGGGACGCACCGCCCGTGATCGGCGTGAGCGATGGGATGGACGACATGCTGTCCTGGCTTCTCGAGGGGGGGTTCGATGCCCGGGTCGTTTCGCCCGCCGAACTGGACGGCGTCGACGTCTGGGTGACGTCGACCCACGATGAGCACGATGAAGACACCGATGCTCGGATCCGAGCCTGGCTCGAAGCGGGTGGAGGGGTCATCGCCGGCGGCCATGCGTGGTGGTGGGCCTACAGCACGGGTGGGGACGACCCGTTTCATGACCATCCCGGAAACCAGTGGCTTGGCGCAGCGGGCCTGACGCTGTCCGGCAGCAGCGCGGGGACTGCAGCGGTGCCCGTCGCAGACGCGCCCGGACCGCTCCTGCATGCCGGAACAGCACTCGATGCCGCCGCATCGCATATCGCCGGGCGTGACCTCCTCGACGACATCCCTGCAGCCCGAGCCGCCGGCGCAGCCGGGTTCGCCGCCTCGGTGCTTCCCGTCGACAGCCCCTGGTTCATCCGTGCCCGCAGCATCGTCGACGCGGTTCCCGCGGTGGTGCCGGCGGCTGATGCTCCGGTCCGCCCCGCCGAGATGCCGATCGAGGCCCTCGTCGTTCGCATCACCAGCGCGCTGGCATCCCGGCTGCCCGCGAACGAGGTCGAACGACATCCCGCCGCAGCCGACTTCCCCGGTGAACCAGCGGCCGATGCGATGAGGGAACGCATCCGTGCCACCGTGCGGGCTTCGTATGCAGGTCGGGATGCCCGGTATCTGTACTCTGGCGCTGGCGCCGCGGTGTGGCGCTCCACCGGGGCCTGGATTCCTGCAGGCGAGCCGGTCTCGGTCACCATGCCACCAGCGGTGTCGGAGAGTGGCATCGATCTCTTCGTCGGGGCACACAGCGACCGCTTGTGGCATCGGGACGCGTGGGAGAGGATGCCCGAGATCGCCCGCTCATGGTCGATCGATTCCGAGACGACTGCCGTGGCGAGCGCCTTCGGCGGTCCGCTCTATGTGCGCATCCCCATGGGCGTCGACCTCGGAGACATCGAGATCGAGATCGACGCAGCCGTCCGGATGCCGCGCTTCGTCGCTGGCCTTCACAGCGACACCGGGTGGCCCGCAGGTGCCGCGGCGCCATGGGCCGAGCTCGAGACCGACGGCCTGATCCTCACCGTACCTTCTGAGGACCTGCGGGCTGTCGCATCCCCCACAGAGCTCGCAACCTTCTGGCAGGCGGTGATGGATGCACAGGCGACGCTCGCGGCGATCGACCCCGTCCGGGTCCGACCGGAGCGCATCGTCACGGACCGCCAGATCAGCGCCGGCTGGATGCATTCCGGGTACCCCATCATGGCCCACAACGCGTCGAGCGCAGACCTGACCGATCTCGGGCACCTCGAGACCAACGGAGACTGGGGTGCCTTCCACGAGCTGGGCCACAATCATCAGTGGCAGGACTGGCTGCTCCCCGGCACCACCGAGTCGACATGCAACCTCTGGAGCGTCTACACGATGGAAGAGGTCGTCGGGATCGACCGGGCTGACGGACACCCGGCGCTGGGCCGCGACGAACGGGCCGAGCGCGTGCAGGCCTACATCGACGGCGGACGCGACTTCGCAGCCGACTGGAGCGTCTGGACGGCGCTGGAGACCTGGCTCCAGCTGCAGGAGGCGTTCGGATGGGAGCCCATGATTGCCATGCAGCAGCGCTACCTCGACGATTCCCCCGATGAGGCACCGAGCACGGACCAGGCACGGATCGACCGCTGGGCCGTGCGGATGAGCGACGAGACCGGGCGCGACCTGCAGGACTTCTTGGGCGCCTGGGGCGTACCCCTCAGCGACGACGCGAGAGCCGCGATGTCCATGCACGAAGCCTGGCTCGACCACCCCATGCCTTGACGACAACCGGTCCGGCGCCGCGGCGCCGGCTTTCTCGAAACGGCCTCCCAGACAGGCTACATCGACCGCCAGCCGGATGCTTCATACGGTCAAACCGGAGCGCCCGTGGACCTCGAACTCACCCACGCCCGACTGCATCAGGACGGTTCCCTGCCCCACCTGTGGTGGCTCACCCTGGACCGGACGGACTTCCGGAATGCCTGGTCGGATGAGATGCTCGCGAGCTTCCACCTCGCGCTCGACGCGGTGGAGGCGGAGCCGAGCTGTCGGGTCGTGGCGATCACCGGCGCCGGCCGTGCGTTCAGCGCAGGGGGAGACCTGAAGGCCATGCGCGATCGCAGTGGGATGTTCGCCGGAGACGCCATGCGACTGCGGGAGCGGTACCTCACCGGCATCCAGAGCATTCCCCGCCACATGGCCCGATTCCCCAAGCCCGTCATCGCCGCGATCAACGGTGCCGCCATCGGCGCAGGTCTCGACCTGACCTGCATGTGCGACATCCGGGTCGCGGCCGAGCATGCCAAGTTCGGCAGCACCTTCGTTCGCTTGGGCCTCATCCCCGGCGACGGAGGCGCGGCGCTGCTGTCGCGCGTCGTGGGGTACTCGATGGCGACCGAGCTGGTCCTCACCGGGCGCGTCTTCGACGCAGCCGAAGCGAAGCGGATCGGACTGGTCTCCCACGTCGTGCCCCGCGGCGAACTCGAGGCGCGCGTGCGTTCCCTGGCGAGCGAGATCTCCGCGAATGCGCCCATCGCTGTCCGGCTCGCCAAGGCCGCACTGGTTCACTCCCACAACCAGCCCATCCATCTCGCACTCGAGCTGGCCGCCACCTACCAGGGCATCTCCCAGACCACGTCCGACCATCTGGAGGGGGTGCATGCCCTGCTCGAGAAGCGGCCCGCCTTGTTCGAGGAGCGCTGATGCCCGGCGTCACGCGAGGGGACATCGACGCCGCTGCAGAGCGGATCGGCGCGGACATCCACCGAACCCCCGTGTTGACCAGCCGCATGCTTGATGTCCGCGCAGGCCGGGAACTCTTCTTCAAGTCCGAGCACCTCCAGCGGACCGGCTCCTTCAAGCTGCGCGGCGCGCTCAATGCCGTTCGCTGCCTCTCCGATGAGGTGGCATCGAGGGGCGTGATCACTGATTCCAGCGGGAACTTCGGGCAGGCGCTTGCAGCGGCCGGGGCGGCAGCAGGTGTCGACGTCACCGTCGTCATGCCGAGCAATGCACCGAAGGTCAAGCAGGCCGCGGTGCGAGGCTACGGCGGCACGGTCGTCCTCTGTCCACCGACGCTCTCGGCAAGGAAGGACACGGTGCAGCGACTCGCAGGCTCACTGGGTGCGACCTACATCTCATCGAACGACCATCCACACATCATCGCGGGCCAGGGGACCGCAGCGCGGGAGCTTCTCGAACAGGTTCCGAGGCTCGATGCCATCATCGCGAGCGTCGGCGGCGGCGGGTTGCTCGGCGGCACGGCGGTGGTGGGGGCATCGGCCGATCCCCCCGTCGCCATCTACGGTGCCGAGCCTCGCGGCGCGGACGACACGGCCCGCTCGTTGTCTGCGGGGAGACACGTGCCGGCCGGCGAGCACCGCAGTGTGGCCAAGGGCCTGCTGGTGGGGATGGGCCGTCATCCGTGGGACATCATCCGCCGCGACGTGGCCGATGTATTCGTGGTGGACGACAGCGCCATCGTTCATGCGATGCACCTGCTATGGGAGCGCATGAAGCAGGTCGTGGAGCCCAGCGCAGCCGTGTCCCTTGCAGCTGCGCTCAGCGGCGGTCTGCCGCCCAGCGCACGGCGTGTGGGCATCATCCTGAGTGGCGGCAATGTCGACCTCGACACCCTGCCCTGGCAGGAGTGAACCAGGACCGTGAGCAGGGACCTCACGGGCTCACGGTGCAGCGATCTCCCCTTCCCGTGCCGGCAGGGTGCGGTCATCCCCTGAAGCCTCGGACTCTTGCGAAGGTGCCCACGGTGTGGGGGGCTCCGGCTGCGTCGAGGGTGGTGCAGGGGCAACGGGCTCCAACGGAACCAGGTTGAGCGGCGGCGCCGCATCCTTGATGAAGCTGCCGTCGTAGGGCGCTGCGATCCACTGGAGGGCAAACCAGCCGGCCACCACGAGGAGGATGCCCAGAACCATCTGCCAGGGGCGGAGACCCGGGCGCCCGTCTGCGCGGGGGGCATCTCCACGACGAGACCGGGACACACCCCCACCCGGAGGAGCACCATGGGCGACGGCCCGACCCTGGATCCAGGCCTGGACCCGGTCGTTCGGCTCATCCAGCGAATCCACGCCGCTCGCGGCACGCAGAGCATCGCGAAAGGCCTGGGGGGAAGCATGCCGGTCAGACGGTGCGGAGGCCAACGCGCGCCGGAGGAGCAGCTCGAGCGATGGCGGCACCGTCGACGTCCGGCGGCCGGGTGCGGCAGCACCGGACCTCCCGTCCGGGGATGGTGGCTCTCCCGTCACCATCTCATGGAGCAGGGCTCCGAGGGACAGGACGTCCCTCCGATCGTCATCCGTGCCGCCGGTTCGGCGCTTCCCACCCGGCTCGGGCGTGGGAGGCGCTCCGTCCAGGGCCGCGGTCCCCAGCTCGGACAGCACGACCCGCCCGTCGCGCAGCAAGAAGACATGCTCTGCGCGGACATCCCAGTTGCCCAGGCGGTCGCGCGTCCCGTCCGGTTCCACCTGCGCCTGCAGGGCGCCCAGAACGCCGGCCAGTTCGAGGGTGATCCCAACGGCGACGTCCACAGGAAGCGCGCCTGCGGTGTGCACCACGTCCGAGAGTGCATCCCCATCCAGTTTCGCCGTGGCGGCGTAGGGAACCCCATCGACCACGCCGACGTCGACCAGGGGAACAAGGGAAGGATGACCGAGCCGGGCAGCCGCCTCCACATCGGATGCGAACCGCTCCGCGCGCGCGGCATCCCAGGGACGACCTTCTGCCAGGCGCTTGACCACGACCCGCTGCGCGCCGCCGCCCGGCCGCTCACGTGTGGCCAGCCAGCGCTCCGTCTCGCCGCTCCCACCGATGCGCTGGAGCAACGTGAACGGCCCGAAGCGCATCCCTCAGCCTCTCGTGCTTGCGGGGCTGAGGTGGGGCCGCATCATCGGAGACACGACATCATCGCAGTCATCACCCCGTGCCTGCGCCATGAGTGTGATGTCGAGGATGATGTGGTTCGTCGCCATGTCGACCAGCGAGGGGTTCGTGGTCCAGACCGCATGGTTGTCGGCGGCTGGCTCGCTGCCACCGATGAGCGCCTCCCGCCGGTCCACCACCACGAGCGCCTTGTGCGACCAACCCGACTTCGCTGCGTCTCCTGCCATGTCGTCCACCCAGGAGGAGAACCCGGCGGGCGTGGCCGGAACACGCGCTGGAGAGTGCAGCACCCGGTGCAGGTCCCGCTCCGCGAGCGACTCCAGTGCCGGCATGAGCGCATCGAGTTCGCGCGGCCAGACACTCAGCCAGACGGACTCCTCGGCGCCGCGGATCATGCGATCCATCCGCGCGACGACCTCATCGTAGCGTCGGAGGACCCAGACCGGCTCGGGTCGGTCCCTCTTGGGCAGTGTGTCGAGTACGGACTGGACCTCATCGAGCCGGGCCAGCGTCGAGCGGCGGACCCGGTCCACCCATCGCTCCGGATCCGTCGCGACGAAGCAGACGGGGTCGGTTCCCACCGCGAAGGCTGCGCCCATCGCCTCGAGCTTCCGCAGTACGGCATACACGGCCGACCGCGGGATCCCCGAGCGAGATGCGACTTCGTACCCGGTGATTCCGTGTTCTCTCTCGTTCTCGAGGAGCGTCAGGTACGCGAGCGATTCGTTCCGAGCGAGGCCCAGCCCCACGAGCTGCGCGATGACGGCCTCGGGTGCCGTCGATACCGCAGCGGCCTGCCTCTCCCGCCGTGCCCGCGCCATCCTTCCTCCGATCGGTAGTGACTACATAATGAGTTACTACTCGGAGTGTACCGCAAATCCTGCGGAGACCGTCGCGCCAGCTCCGCGATGCGGCTCCCCCGGACCGGTTCTATGGGGTACGGGCTGAGATGACATCCACGACATGGCTCGCTCGCATCATCACCCTCGGGACCGTCGCACTCGCGCTCGGCCTCCTCGGCATCGCAGGCCATGCGACCCTGCTGCCGGCAGACGCTGCCACGGTGTACGGGGTTCCAACCAGCGGCCGGGGCCTGACCTGGGTCCAGGCATCCGGTCTGCGAGACGCCGTCCTCGGGCTGGTGGTCCTCGGAACGCTCTGGCACGAGGCGGCGCGGACGATGGTGCTCGGCTGCGCACTGCTCCTCCCGCTTGCAGACACCATCCTCGCCTTCCAGCATGGCGGGCTTGGCGCCACGCTGCCGCACGCCGCCGGCGTGGTCGGCATCGGTGCGCTGCTGGCACTCGCCGTGATCCAGACCCGAAACCGGTAGGCCGACGGCCCCCGGCCCCGAGACGTCGACTACGCGACGATGTCTTCCCCGCCGTCCACCCGAAGGACGTTGCCGGTGATCCAGTGCGCACCGGGCGCCATGAGCGCGACCATCGCCGAGGCGACATCGGCAGGCCGGGTCAGGCGGCCGTTCGGGTTCCGCTTCCGAGCCGCCTCCATCACCGCCTCGTGCCCGGGGATCTTCCGGAGGGCCGGTGTGTCCGTGACGCCCGCCATGAGGGCGTTGACCGTGATGCGCCGTGGCGCGAGTTCGACCGCCAGCTGCCGGACATGTGCTTCCAGGGCCGCCTTCGCTGCCCCGACCGGGCCGTAGCGCTTGAGCACCCGATGCGAACCAGCGCTCGTCAATGCGAAGACCCGTGCATCCGCCGCGAACAGGTCGCGCTCGACGAGTTCCCGCACCCAATGCACCAGGCTGTGCGCCATGACGTCCATCGTCATGTCGAGCTGCTTCCGCGTCGCGGGCCGAGGGGCGTCCGGCTCCTCGATCGGGGCGAGCGGCACCAGCGAGCCAAAGGCAAGAGAATGCAGCAGCACCCGGATCCGCCCGCCGTGGGCCTCGACCTGCCGAGACACATGCGCGAGCACCTCCGACCTCCGGGCATCGTCCGCGGCGTTGGCGTTGTAGAGGTGCACGGAAGGCCCGAGCTGCCGCAGCTCGGTCTCGAGCTCGCGCACCCGCGCCGCACCGCTGCGACGGTCGAGGTGCACACCATGGACCGCGAGCCCAGCGCCTGCGAAGGCCCGGGCAGCGGCGGCTCCGAACCCCGACGAGGCGCCCAGGATGAGCGCCCGGTCGGCCGGGTCGTTCACTTGTCAGCCTTGTCCGCGTCCTCTGCCGCGGGCTCGGCGCCCTCGGCGGCATCCGCGGCATCCGCGGCATCCGCGGCATCCGCGGGCGCTGCCGCGCCCGGCGCTGCGGGGGTCGCTCCGGCACCGGCCTCGGTGATCGTCGCGGCGGCCTTCACCTCCTCGATGTAGGCCTGCGCGATCTCCTGCTTGAGGCCCGTCTCGATCTCCTCACGGACGTCTTCGAGCGGCGTCTTGTCTCGCTTGTCCTCGATCTTGAAGAGCAGGGAACCCTGTGGCGTGTCGATGGGGCCGACGATGCTGCCCTTCTCGCCCGCGAAGACCTCTTCGCCCATGGGTCCCATCGACTGCTTCTCGACCCAGCCGACCTCACCGCCCTTCGGGGCCGTCCGGGGGTCCTTGGACCGCTCCGTGGCCAGCTTGGCGAAGTCGGCACCGCCTTCCAGCAGTCCCTTGACCTCGGCACCTGCTTCCGCGCTCTCGAGGACGATGACCCGGATGCTGGCCTGCGGCCGCGCGTAGCGGACGGCCTGCTCCTCGTACTTCGCCTGGACGCGCTCGTCCGTGGTGCGTTCCTTCACGACCTTGTCGAGCAAGGCATCGGCCAGCGTGTTGCGCTCGGCCAGCGCCAGCGCCAGCGCGACGTCGCCGTCCGTGTGCAGGTTGGTCTTGAGCGCCTCGCGGTAGAGGATCTCGCCAACGACGACCTGCTCACGTACCTGGCCGATCTGTCCCGTCATCTCCAGCTGCTGGCGGAGCTGGTCCGGGAGCTGCTTGAGGGTCGCATCGATCATCTGCTGCGTGACGGGGTTGCCGTTCACCGTGACGACGGTCTCGCCGCCGGCGGGCATCTCACCGGGCGTGGCGGGCGACTGCTCCTGCGGGCATCCGGTCAGGGCAAGAAGCAGGGGAAGGGCACGAATGGCGCGATTCATCAGGAACTCCAGGGTCGGTCGCGGCGACTAATCCGGCAGGGCCTGCCCGGCCAAGCCGACGCTCCCCTACCGCACAGGTGCCATCGGGCCACCCTCGCGATCCGTCTGGTCGAACCCTGGCGCGGACAGCACCGGCACGCTCGAGGGTTAGGCATCCGCCATGCGCACCCTCGACTTCCGCGACCACCGACGAGAGCTCGACGACAACCGACACGTCTACGCGGTCGTGAGCCGGCGGTCGCGCGGCCTGAGCATCGGGGTGAACCTCAACCCCGACAAGGTCTGCAACTTCGACTGTCCCTATTGCCAGGTCGACCGCACCACACCCGGGGGACCCCGCGGCGTCGACCCGGACCGGCTTGAAGCGGAGCTCGCCCACCTGCTTGGGCTGGTCGCCGATGGTCGTCTCTGGGACGTTCCGCCCTTCGACACAGCCGCGCCACACCTGCGGGTCGTCCGGGACATCGCGCTGGCTGGCGACGGCGAGCCGACCTCCAGCCGGGCATTCGCGGAGAGCATCCAACGGATCATCCGGCAGCGCGCCATCCACGGACTTGACGCCGTCGAGCTCCAGGTCCTCACCAACGCGACGCTGTTCCATCGGCCAGCCGTGCGCGAAGGGCTGGCGGCACTCCACGACGCGGGCGGCCGGATCGTCGCGAAGCTGGACGCGGGGACGGAGCCGTACTTCCACCTCGTAGACGGCACGAAACTCCCCTTCCAGCGGATCCTCGACAACCTGCTCTCTGCGGGCCGCGACTTCGGACTGACCCTCCAGTGCATGTTCCTCACACTCGACGGCATCGGACCCACTGACGACGAAGTCACCGCGTGGGCACACCGGATCCGAGACCTGCTGGACGGTGGGGCACGCATCGACCTCGTCCAGGTGTACTCCGTTGCGCGAACCCCAGCGGACCCCCGGGTCGGTCCTCTGCCCACCCCCCGGCTCGAAGAAATCGCATCAAAGGCGCGGTCTCTCGGGGTCGAGGTCGCTACCTTCCCGGGACTGGCCCCTGCCAAGGACTCCTGATGTCCCTTCTCCGTTCCCTCCTGGTCCTGCTGACGCTCCCGCTGTCCGCCGCCCGCGCCCAGCAACCTCCGGTCGACGCCGCCCCGGATGAAGCCGGAGCCGAGGAGGATCAGGACCTGATCCGTGCCTGGAAGGACCTCTACGACCTCCGACTGGGCAAGGACGCCCGATGGGCGGACGACACCTACATCGAGGACGGCCTGTGCACGGCGCGGCTCAAGAAGGGCGTGATGGTGCCGGTCACCAGCGGCAGGAAGGTCCTGCCGGAGCGACCGGTCGGCGCCGTGTTCTTCGGGGAGGGCGAACTCGAGGTGCGTTTTGAGAGCCGAGAGGAGGCGCTCTTCTTCGCCAACCACATGTACGCCGCTGGAGAGATGACGCGCGAACAGCTGGCCCCGATTGTCGCGCTCGAAGAACCCTACCGGACCTCGATCGACCGCGCGGTGCTGTTCACGGCCGACCAGCAGCTCGGGACGCTGATGCGACGCCTGGATCCGGTCGGCAGTGGTTTCAGGGAGAGTGACGACACGATGGTGGCGAACGAAGCCACCGAGCGAGGCGTGGACGCAGAGTACGTCGTCACAAGCACCAAGGGCGAACTCAAGGCGAAGCTCTTCAGCCGCAACCTCCTGCCGGACCGTCGCCGCGCGCTCACCCAGTCCGGCATGGACCCGGGGGAGGCGTTGCAGTTCGACCGGATGGTGCACGACGCGTGGGGCGTCCCCGGCAAGCA
>JAYYRS010000070.1:0-5183 GCA_036126975.1 Myxococcota bacterium | reverse complement strand
TTGCCCGTCGGATTGTTCGGGTTGGCAATGTAGACAAAGCCATCCTGCACCGACAGCCGGCGCTCGATCTCCGCGACATCGAGCGTCCAGCCGTTCTCGGGGCCCAGATCGACGAGATGGACGGTGAGACCCAGCTCCGAGGCCTTCTTGGGTACCTTCGAGTAGGTGAACTTTGGTGTGATGATGGGGAACCCGTTCTTGTTGACAAGGTGGCGCACCACTCGTCGGGTCGAGCTCTTGATGCTCGACCGGATGATGTGCGGCACGACCTGCTTGAGGATCGGGCCCGACCCGTTGCGGAGGAACACATGCTCGGGCGTGACGCCGTCGACGTCGGCGATCACTTCACGCAGGGGGTCATTGTTCGCGGTTGTGTAGTTCCGCAGCCCCAACCGGTGGGCGTTCCGCTGGAGCACGTCGATGCAGGATGCCGGCATGTACGTGCCGTCATTCAGGCCGAGATTGAGCGGGAGGGTGATGCCGCGGGCTGCGGCGGCCTTCTGGAGGGCTTCCATGGGTGCTCCTGCGTGCTGCTGGCGGGCCCCCCCTACCCTGACACCTGCCGGTCAGCGGGAAGGCAGGGCAGAACGTCACAGAACCTCCACCCACCGATGCAGGTGGACACCCCGTCCAGGACCGGATGCCACACCACTGTCCACTCTTCCACCGCCGCGACGGGAATCAGCGCCGGACGACACTCCGCCCCGCATACTGCGCCACATCGTCCAGCTCATGTTCGATGCGAAGAAGCTGGTTGTATTTTGCGACCCGCTCCGAGCGGCACGGCGCACCCGTCTTGATCTGCCCGGCGTTCGTGGCGACCGCCAGGTCCGCGATGAAGGTGTCCTCGGTCTCCCCCGAGCGGTGGGAGATCACCACGCCCATGCCGGTTCCGGTCGCGAGCCGGATTGCATCGAGCGTCTCCGAGAGCGTCCCGATCTGGTTCACCTTGATGAGGATTGCGTTGCCTGCGTCCTCATCGATTCCGCGCTGGAGTCGTTCGGTGTTGGTGACATAGAGGTCGTCTCCCACCAGCTGCACGGCGGAACCGAGCCGCTCGGTGAGCAGCTTCCAGCCATGCCAGTCGTTCTCGTCCAGACCGTCTTCGATGCTGTAGAGCGGGTATTTTTCGACGAGCCCTGCATAGAAATCCACCATCTGCTCTGCGCTGAGGGCCTGTCCTCCCATGCGGTACGCACCGTCCTCGTAGAACTCCGAGGCCGCCACGTCGAGCGCCAGCATGACGTCCACGCCCGGTTCGAATCCCGCCTTCTCGATGGCCTCAACGAGGAGTGCCAACGCCTCCTCGTTCGACCCGAGGTTGGGCGCGAACCCCCCCTCGTCTCCCACGCCAGTGGCCAGCCCCTTGGCCTGCAGCACGCCTTTCAATGTGTGGAAGATCTCGGCGCCACACCGGAGCGCCTCGGCGAACGTGTCACATCCCACGGGAGCGATCATGAACTCCTGGATGTCCACGTTGTTGTCGGCATGCGCACCACCATTGAGCACATTCATCATCGGTACGGGCAGGACGTGTGCACCGAGCCCGCCGATGTGCCGCCAGAGCGGCTGATCCTGCGCAAGCGAACCTGCCCTTGCCACGGCGAGGGAGCACCCGAGCAGGGCATTCGCGCCGAGTCGGCCCTTGTTGCTGGTTCCATCGAGGTCGATCAACAGCCGGTCGATTCCGCGCTGGTCGCGGACGTCGAGACCGATCAGATGGGGCGCGATCTGGTCGTTGACGTGCGCAATGGCCTTGTCGACACCCTTCCCGAGCCAACGACTCTTGTCGCCATCGCGGAGTTCGACGGCTTCGTGTTCCCCCGTGCTCGCGCCACTCGGCACAGCGGCCCGACCGACGATGCCTTCCTCGGTGGTGACCTCGACCTCGAGCGTGGGGTTGCCCCGGGAGTCCAGGATCATGCGGGCGAACACTTCGAAGATGACGGACATTTCGGACTCCTGCGGGCGGCCCTCTGGCCACCCTGAAATGGAGCCCGGGCTATCGCTGGCCCTCGTCCATTGCAAGGCGACCCGCGGCAGTGATACCCCCCGCCCCGGACCTTCCTGTTCCAGAGGCCTCCCATGGCGCGCACCGCCCTCCCCCTGCTCCTGACCCTCGCTGCCGCCGTTCCCGGGGCTGCCTACGGTGGGTCGCCATTCGACAAGGTGTTGCAGGGCGCCGGCTCGGTGGAGCTGTCCGGGCCCGTCGACGTACCCCTCTACGGGGCACCTTCGGGCGGGGCACGGATCGGGGTCTTCGTGGGGATCGGCGAGCACCGGTTCCTCCTCCAGGTCCTGCCCGGGACCTCTTCGATCCATCTCGATGCTTCCAGCGCAGGGAAGGTCGGAGCGAAGGTGAAGGCGAAGGAGATAGCCGGTGCGGAGTACCAGTACATCGACGTCAGCGAGATGCGCCTCGGGGACGCCACGCTCCGAGACGTCCGTGTCCTGACGACGGCCGTGGAGGTCGAGGCCGTGTCCGCTGCCGGGCAGGAACCGCCGCCCAGCGGTCTCGATTTCGATGGGCACATCGGACTCGCCGCGCTCACGGAGCACATCGCCTGGACCCTGGACCGCGACGCTGGGGTGTTGCAGGTCGGGCCTGCCGGCAGCGGAGCCGCGATGGTGGCAGAGCTGGGCGGCCAGACGCTCGAGACCCGAAACGTCCCCTCTACCCGGGTCCGGTTCGGCAAGAACCGGACATGGACCGTCCCCGAGGCAATGATCGCCACCGTCAACATTGGCGGTCATGACGTGGACGCCCATCTCAGCTGGTGGGCCCACGCCTCCGTCCTCGACACAAGCCGAGCGCTTCCCGCGGACGCACCGTCTCGCACCCGCGGCGATACGACGCGATTCTGGGTCCCTGCGGGCCCGGCGGACCACGCGTTTCCGACCTGGGTGGTCCACAGCTCCACCTTCAGCCACCTCTCGACGGAAGAGGGTCGACTGCTCTCCTATGACGGTGTTCTCGGCCGGGACATCCTCGAAGAGTTCAACGTCTCCTATGACCCGGCGACGGGAGACCTCGCCTACAAGCCCGCCGAGAATCCGACCTATGCGGACCCCCTGCCGGAGCTTCTGGCGGATGCCCAGGCGACCCTGGATGCGTCCATGGAGACACCGGAGGACGCTGCAGCCGACGCGGTACCACCAGAAGGCGACAAGGACGCATGGCGGCGCATCGCTGCCATCAAGCGGGGAATGGGGGACGCAGAAGGCGCCCTCGAGGCTCTCGAGGCGGTCGTCCGGATGGACGAGACGACCTGCACGTCCTGGCAGCAACTTGGGACCATCCAGTGGGCCATGGGCGATCTGGACGGCGCACAGGCGTCGCTCCAGAAGGCCGCTGACCTGTTCAATGCGTGGTGGTCAACGGACATCCCCCTGTCTCCGACCTACCAGGCGCTGAGCGACCGCGAGATCGCCCTGGAGAATCGCAATCACCTCGCCGCCCTGAGCCGGGCGGAGTGGAGCGAGCTGATTGCACGGGCCGAGAAGAAGGGAGTCGAGCCTGCCGAGCTGGGTGTCCCAGACGGTCTGACGCCGCAATCCGGACCTGGCTGCCGGCTGGCCACCGCCGACCTCGCATCGGTCCTGTTCGCGAAGGGTGACATCGACCGAATCGACGAGCTGTACGCCAGCCGGAGCGACTGGGACAGCACGCTTCCCCTGATCGCCGGCAACGCAGCCCTCGCCAGCGCCAACCTCGGAAAGGCCCAGTCGGCCTACCGCCAGAACGCGAAGAGGGACCTCGACCGAAGCAGCCACGCGCGCATCGGACTCGCACTCGTTTCCGCAAAGGCGGGCCGGTGGGACGATGCCAAGCGGCTGTGGGCGCAGGCCATTGCATCCGACCGCCGGCTCCATGACAGCGCTGCATGGCTTGCGCTGCGGTCCGAGGAGGTCGGTGCGGTTGGCGCAGCCAAGGAGGCAGCCCAGCTCTCCGATGCCGACCCAGGCTGGGCGGGAGGGGCCGTGCTCTGGGCGGAGTGGGCCAAGGTCGCAGGGGACGAGGCCCGCATCGTCGACGCCACCCGTCGTGCGAAATCCCGGACCGCCGACCGGCTTCGCCACGACCGGAGTGATGCCTTCGCGATAGCCATGAACGCACGGCTCGCCCTCGTTTCCGGTGACATCATCGCCGCACGGAAGGGCGCGGAGCGGGCCGTCAAGCTCGCACCGGGCTCGGTGCATGCCCACGAAGCGCTCGCCCTGGTCGAGGCCGCCGAGGGCGACGAGGCCCGCTCGGTCCAGACCATGCGGCGGGCAGCCAGCCTCGCGCCCCAGGTTCCGTACTGCGCGCTCAAGCTCGGCGCGCCGTAGACTGGGGACTCCCGCGGAGCGAGACCACGCGGAACGCGTCCGACCCATCCAGCCGCCGGTCCGAGCACCTGTCGTCCGTGCTCAGGGAACGGAAAGACGCGCGACACCACGCGCGATTGCGTCCGCGAGCCCACCGAGCAGCCCGGCATAGAAGGGCGTGCTCAGGAGCCATGCCTGTACGAGAAAGCTGGCGACGCAGAAGTAGAGAGACCAGGTCGCGATGGATCGCAGGCGCAGCAGGGACGCTGCATCCTCTCCGGCATAGACGCCCGCATCGATGCGCGCCATCTCGGCATCGGCCTGCAGGTAGGCCCACAGTGTGAGGACTGCACCCGGGACCCCAGTCCAGCAAGGTATTCCGAGCAGGTCCAGCGGAATCGCCACAGCCAGGAGGCGCTGCAACCGACGGATCCGTGGCCCCGCCGACACCGGCGGGGGAGGCGGCTCGCCCGCAAACAGTGCGTCGACCCGGGATGGAACCGGAGCGTCATCCGCCGGGCCGGCCGGAGCCTCGCTCACGGCTCCGTGACCAGGAGAAGCGTCCGGAGCTCGTTCGTGTAGTGCTTCCATGCACGGTCATCGAACTGGAGTCCGCCGCCGCCCGAGCGGATCTGCAGGACTCCTTCCTCACGGAAGGCACGGATCGCATTCCGGATGCCGACCGCCGACAGCGCCTCTGGCCTTCGCAACTCGTCCACTGCCAGTCGCACCTGGCCCCACTCCTGGACCCGTCGGGACAGGTCCTCCTTCGGGATGTCGCGGGAGCGGAGCGCACGCGCCGCCAGGAGCCCGAGCAGGTAGCATTCGTGGCAGTTCCGCACGGGTGCCGCACGCTCTCCGACCCGCTTCCGAGC
>JAYYRS010000069.1:0-5186 GCA_036126975.1 Myxococcota bacterium | reverse complement strand
ACGAGCGCAAATGCGGTCGAGCCGATGAGCAGGAACATCACCATGCTGGTCAGCTTCAGCGTCTCGTCCATCGTCCGCTCGAGTGCCGGACGGTCCAAGCGGCCCGTGACCAGGGCAAGCCCCATGGCACCGACGGCACCCAGGGCGCCGGCCTCCGTGGGTGTTGCGATGCCCAGGAAGATGCTTCCCAGAACGAGAAGGATGAGGAGCAGGGGTGGCACCATCACCCGTACGACCCGCAGGGCGAGGGCGGTGCCGTGCTCCGACCGTTCGCTCTCGGGCAGCGCGGGCGCCTGTTCCGGTCGGAGCATCGCGACGACGAACACGTAGCCGCCGAAAAGCAGCGCAAGTCCGACGCCGGGCGTGAGCGCACCGACGAAGAGGTCGCCGACGGACACGCCGAGCTGGTCGGCGAGGACGACCAGCACGACGCTGGGGGGAATGATCTGGCCCAGCGTGCCCGAGGCGGCGATGGTCCCGGCCGAGAGCGAGGGGCTGTAGCCGTAACGGAGCATCACCGGCAGGGAGATCATCCCCATCGCGACCACGCTCGCACCGACCACGCCGGTTGCGGCCGCGAGCAGCGACCCGACGAAGACGACGGCCAGCGCCAGCCCACCCCGGAGACCGCCGAAGAGCGCCCCGATCGTCTTGAGCAGGTCCTCTGCGAGACGGGACTTCTCGAGCATGGTGCCCATGAAGATGAAGAACGGAACCGCAAGCAGGACCGTATTGGACATGATCCCGACGATGCGCTCGGGCAGCGCGAGCATCAGCGTCCAGTCGAAGTACCCGAGCTGCACCCCGAGTCCGGCGAAGGCCAGGGCTGTCCCGCCCAGCGCGAAGGCGACGGGGTAGCCGCTGAAGACGAGGAGGAGTGCAGCGGCGAACATGAGCGGGCCCCACACCGGGGGACTCATGGCGCCTCCTCCGCGGGGCCGGGTGGCGTCCAGTGGGGGACGGGCACGCCCCGGAGCAAGGCGAGGCGCTTGACGACCTCGGATGCGCCCTGCGCCATCAGCAGCCCGAAACAAGCCAGCATTAGGCACTTGATGGGCCAGCGCGGCAGCCCCCCCGGGTCCGGCGAGACCTCCCAGACCGCCACACTGGCGCGGACGCTCGGGCTGCAGACCCAGAATGCGAACCAGCAGAAGGGGATCAGCAGCAGCAGGCCACCGAACAGGTCGACGACCGCGCGTCCCCGGGTCGACAGCTGGCCATAGAGGACGTCGACCCGGACATGGGCGTCCTGGCGTACCGCCACGGATGCGCCCAGCAGGAACAGCACGCTGAACAGGTACCACTGGGTCTCGATGCTGGCGTTCGAGGTCAGGTTCGCACCGACGAAGCGACCAGCGTAGCGAAGCACCGCGTTGGCCGCCGCGACGAGCACCATCGCGAGCGTCAGCCATCGGAGCATCCCGCCGAGGCCGCCGGTGAGGCGGTCAACGAGGGACGAGAGGCGGACGAGCTGGCGGATCATGGGAGCCCGAGCGTACCGGACGCGTGCCGGCGTCGGAGCGTGACGGACCCGTGAATCGGCGTGACGCCTGGGTGACGAGGGTGGAGGCTCACGGCTGCGGTGGTGCATCCTTGCGCGCCGGCGGTACGAACCGCCGGCATCGACCGAGGTAAACCATGACGCTGCGCGCGCTCGGCCTGACCGGCCTTCTGCTCCCTGGGTGCGGGACCCCCGATACGACGGATTCCGCTGGTGCCTCCATGCCGGGCGGCGACGCCATCACCCTGGAGTGGTCCGAGGGGGACCGTTTCTACGTGGCAGCGCGGTACCGCGAGGGCGCGGTCAAGACCGCGGAGCGGGCCGTCACGCTGGCCGCCGCGGAGGCTGGCCGGGGCGGGACCTTCGCGGAACACTGGACCGACGAGATCGTCTGGACGTACCAGGTCGTGGAGGCGGGTTTCGTGCCCGACCCGGACGACGAGCTGCATGCCTACGCGGTGACGGGCGCCGGGGAGATGACCTCCCTCGCCGTGCTGCGGGTGACGGCCGAAGCCGCATTCAATGCGGACCCTGAGGTCCTCGCGGCGCAGCCCACGACGTACCTCGTCTTTCGAGAGGACACCGACCGGAGGGTTGGGCTCATCAGCTTCATGACCGTTGGGAGCGATCGCATCGAGCAGGCGTGGTCGGCGAGCGAGCGAGGCCGATCCTGGTCGGTTCTTTCGCAGGGCAATCTCGTCAAGGCACCGACCTACCTCGCCCCCTGGAGCGCAGGCTGGGCCGCCGGAGAGCGGAGGCTCGAGGCTGGGCGGACCGTCGAGACGGTCGCGGCCGGTGCCGGCGTCGTCGACGTCTTCTACGCGGACGAGCTCGATGGCGGGCTGGTGGGGTCTCGCTACGAGGAGGGCCAGCCCTGGCCGACCTGGACCGTTGCCGAGAACATCGAGAGTCGGCTGTTGGACAGTGCAGAGCTGGATGCCCTGCGCGGGCCGGTTCCGCCTCCGGATCGCGATGCCGACTTCGACTACCGCCGGGTCCTGGCTTCGAGCATCGATATCGATGCCGCGCTCCGCATCGACGCCGATACGATTGCGGACGCAGGTTGGGATGCCGAGGTCCGGGAGCAGTACCGGCCCTGGGCGGGCGCCTGGTGGCCGCTCAAGGAGGGAGAGCTGGTCTTCGGCTACCGCTCCGCGGAGACCCTCTCCGATCGGATCAAGGAGGAGGTCGACCCCCTCAAGATGGAGATGGATCGGCTCTCTGCGGAGATCCGCGACATGAAAAAGGACGATGCCGGACGGCAGGACAAGCTCGACGAGCACGGCGCCAAACAGACGGAGCTGGTGGACATGCTCGTGGAGTTCTACGAAGACGTCCAGGCCGACCTCGATGCCGGCCGGCTCCGCGTCGAGGGGGACGAACTGGTCCACGACGCGGACTGGCGTGTGGCGATCGATGACCTGTCCCCGATGGACAAGTTCGCGCTGGTCGAGCACCTCGCCGGACACGACCATCCGAACCCCTGGTTCCTCCCCGCCTGGGAGGTCCTGAACTCCTACAACCCGGGGGGCGATTCGTGGTGGGGACACTGCAACGGGTGGTCGGCGGCGGCAATCCTGGCCAATGAACCCACGGAAGCGCGCAGCGTGGTCGTGGACGGGGTGGAGGTCGAGTTCTCCACAGCGGACCTCAAGGGGCTGCTGACCGAGGCGCACTACGCCACCTACAGCCGGTTCTACGGCGAGCGCTACGATGGTGAGGACGACGACCTCACGGACCTGACGCCCCCCGCCTTCCAGCGTCTCGTGACCTTCTACATCAAGGAGCAGGGCGTTCCGCTTGTGTTCGACACCACGGCGACGGAGGCGGTCTGGAACTTCCCGGCGTGGAAGGTGGAGCTCGTCCTGGAGGAGACCACGCCGGAAGGGGCCCGCGACCGGGTCGACGTCAACACGGCGCACGCATCGACGCTCGACTCCCTGCCGGGCATCGGGGAGACGCTTGCCCTGCGGATCGTCGATTTCCGCGAAAAGAATGGTCCGTTCCAAGAACTCGACGACCTCGAGATGGTCGAGGGCGTCGGCCCGGCGACCGTTGATGGGCTGCGCGACCTGGCCAGCGTCGACCCGGACGAGCGGACCTTCGACGCCGTCGCGACGGTGACGCTCACCTCCGATGGCGTCGAACCGGAGCATGTCGATGAGGGTGAGCCGCAGAGCTTCACCCAGACCTGGGCCTATTCCCTGGTCACGGACCAGGACGGTACGGTCGTCCGGGGAACCTGGGAGGTGGAGGACCATCACCCGGACTTCGCGTGGGTTCCGTACAACAACCCGCAGCGTGCACAGGAGGGCGGTTCGGAGAATCCGTATCTGCATTACGGGCATCTGCTCCAGCAGGTGGGCGAGGACATCGAACGACGCTGAGCCGCACAGGGCACGGCGGTGGTCGTGGCGGGGTAGGGGACGAGGTGCGCCCCGGAGGTCTGCATGCTGCGCGCTGCCCTGCTGAGCTCATTGCTGGTGTCATGCAGCTCGGACGTCGAACCCGATCCGTGCGACGCGACCTGTCGTGTCGAGTCTGCGGTGTCGGCATGGGCCCGTTCCCCCCAGGAGGGCGCTGCGGCCATGGCCGCCGTCACGGACCCCTCGGAACGCATGCTCGTCGCCCGGACGGTGATGGAGAACGGCCACATCCAGGGTGGGGAGGTGTGCAGCTTCGTCGAGAATCCGTCGACGCAGGAGTACTGCATGCGGCTCTCCCATCGGCCGCATCTCTTCGAAGCGCCGAGGCAGCGGCTTGCGCGCAGGTTCCGCGCCGCTGGAGGGCCTGTAGACACCGAGCTGCTGCCCGCAGGCGTCGTGAACTCCCCGGCGTCGAGCGCATCGGCCACGGCTCTGGCGGATTGTGGGGAAGGGGAGGACGAGACGGCCTGCGCCGACCGGAAGGCGATGGAGGCGGCACGGGCCGGTCGAGCGGGCGACATCGCAGGCCTGTGCAATGCCATCGAGGCGCCGAAGCTCCGTGCGGAGTGCCGTTTCGCAGCCGCCGAAGCGGCGGTTGCGACCGACGGGCCGGCCGCAGTGGCCGAAGCGGCTCCGCTGTGTCTCGCCGCGGGGGAGTTCCTCGCGCACTGTCTGGGCCACATCGTGACCCGTCTCGCCGAGCGGGCCCCGGAAGCCAGCGCCGGTCCGGGTGCCTGGCATGAGGTCATTGCGGGGAGCGAGGCGATGGCGGCGTCGCTGCAGCCCTTCGATCGCGCACTCGCGACGTCGGCAGCCAATCGTGTCTACGCAGAGGCCGCAGCCCTGGCCTACGCACGGGCAGGCGCCATCGACGGGGCGCCATTCGACGCGCTGCCGACGGGCGCGGCGCCGGCCGTGCGCGCCTCCCTTGCCTGGGAACTCGTCCGGCGCGGTGAACTCCGCGGTGTGTCGGATCTCGACACCGCCGTCGCGGTGCTTGCCGAGGCCGAAACGCGCCGCAGGCCAGGCGTGCCCGCCCTGCCGTCGCCTGCGGAGGTCATCGTCCGAAACCGATGGGGCGCCGATGACCCGGTGTCTCAGTCCTTCGCGGCCTCCTGGTGGCGGGGGACGGCGCGGCGCCCGACCCACCATGACCCGGACATCGACCGCGCGCTGAGCGTGCTGGAAGCGGTTGCAGACATCCGAGGTCCGGCTGCGCCCATGTTGACTGCGGCCATCCAGCATTCCGAGCGGGTCGT
>JAYYRS010000068.1:0-3949 GCA_036126975.1 Myxococcota bacterium | reverse complement strand
CGAGGAGGAGGCCTGGCTGGGTGCGACGGTCGACGGCGCCGGCGGCCAAGGCAACTCGTGGTACGACGCCGCCCACCGGGCCTACCTGGTCGAGGAGTTCGGCTCCGACGGAGGTACATCGCTGGTGGACCTCTCGGCCGGCACAACGTCGGTCGTCCCGGGACTTCGCCGGCTGGACGAGGTCTCCTTCCGCAGTGCCGACAGAGTGCCGCTTCGCCGCGAGCCGGCGAGGTCGGAGGTTACCGTCGTCGTGCGCGGCCCCGCCCTGGACGGGGATGCCCTTCTGGCAGGCGTCCCCGACGGCGAGGAACAGGAAATCCTGGTTCGGGACGCCGATGGCGAGGTGGCCCTCCACCTTCGCCGGGCCACCTCGGCCGACGACGACCTCGTACTCGATGTCATGGAGAACCACCCGGGCTGCACGGTGGCCCGCTGGCCGGTCGTGGAGGCACAGACCGACGCCGACGGGAAGGTGCCCGGTGCGGTCGAGGGGTCGGTGCTGCTGGATTACATCCGGAACGATCCGGGCGACGCGTCGGCCACCGCCGCCTTCCTCAGGGATGCGCGCGACGGGAAGCTCCTGCGGGCTACGCCCGACCCGACGGTCGTCGAGCTCGGTGACCTGGAGGCCGTCTACGGCGACCACCGCGCCTCCCATTTCACCTTGCTGGTTGCAGCCGAGGTTCCGCAGGACAGTGACCACTCGGCGCGGCCGATCATGGTCGAGGAGGCCGCCGCGGGACGAATCCTGTTGCCCCGGAAGCCGATCTATGGCTTCGTCGACGGGTACGACATTCTCGAGGAAGAGGAAGGGAACTTCCCGGGCGTCGCGGTCTCGAAACGGGCCAAGCAGCTACTCACGGGGACCGAGGGACGCGCGCAGGAGGCGGCGCCCGGATCCGATGCGCCCAAGATCGAGGTGGACGCCGCAACGGTGATCTACGCCGACGCCCCAAGCGGGGTTCAGATGTCCGGGCTGGGCGTGCTCAGCGGGCTGTATGTGCCCTATTCTGACCAGAAATACAGGCGGACGGACCGGGCATACTACATGTACCGTTCCACTGGGGTTATCACCACTGAAGGTCGGTGGGTCATCGACAAAAATGGCAATGAGGGCGACGGGGGCCTCAAGGCCCGTACTAGAAACTCCGAGACCAACCCGTGGGGAGTAGAATGGACGACCCATTTCATGCATGCACGCGTCGGCGGATATTACTGGTACACCGTCAGCAACGCCGGGTCTGCCATATTCCCCCCTTCGGGCGTTCAGGTCGAGGGGCTCGGCGCGCTGCTGGACGGGATCTACGCCGACCAAGGAGGCGGAACCACGTACCTCCGCGAGGATGGGGCCTTCTCCATCTACCGGTCCACTGGGGTACTCACCGAGGCCGGGCGCTGGGTCATCGACACCGACACGGACGAAGGCAACGGAGGCCTCCATGCCCACACGACGACGGCGAACGCCGCGGCGCCGTGGGAGGCCCGCTGGGCGCTGGACGACGTTGAGAGCCTCGTGGTCCAGGCAGACATCGCCCGCGCTCCGCTGGTCGCCTCGGCCGTCGAGCTGGCCAACGGGGTCATGGCCTCCGTTTCCGACCACGTCCTCACGATCACCGGCGGGTCGCAGGATGCCGCCGACTGGACCTTGGCCCTCGGGGGCGGCGACCCGAATGGCCTGCGCGTGCTCGTGCACGACCTGGCGGGCTACTACGCGCACGGAACCATCGTGTCCGTGACCGACGGGGACGATGGAAAGGTGGTGCACATCACCTTCTCCGCCGACCAGGAGGAGCACCTGCCCAATGGCTCGCTCCAGGGTCGCGTGGCCCTGGGCCGCTCGGTTGAGCAGGGCGCCGTGGCGCCTCAGCCGAGGGCCGACGAGGACGCCGACCTGGCAGCCCTGGACCTGCTCCGCCTTGGCCCGGCGGGCGCGCCGACGATCGACCCGGCCGTGGTCTCCCAGACGGACTTCCAGATTGCGCTTGGGGTGCTGGCCACGCCCCTGACCGTGATCCTGGCGAACGGCCAGGAGCTCCACATGGAGGACCGGGTCTGGAAGCTCCCGCCTTCGGCGGACTACGCCGAGGACACCGGCGTGCTGACGCTCGAGACGCGGCCGCTCGAGGCCATGCCGGCCTCGGCCACCTACCTGATAGACCTGCTGCGGCTGCCCGTCACCCGCACGGTCTACGCCATCCCGAGGCTCGCCGCCCACCCCTTCGCCGAGAACGCCGCGAGCTACGGCGACAGCGACGCCTACGAGGGTCGCGCGGAACCCATCCCGATCTACGCGCTGCCCCGCCGGCTGTTGGTCTCGGGCATGGCCCAGGCATCGTGGGACGGTGTCTACCACCGCAACGACGGGGCCGATGGCTACTACCACGCCTCGGTAAGCGGTCTCCAGCTGGTCCGGCACGACTGGGATGGCGACGGGTCGCAGTGGCTGCTCAAGGACGGCAGTGGAGCGACGTTGGCCTTCCAGGGCAGCCGCCACGTTCAGGACTACCGGGACGGCGTGGCCGCCGGGTACGCCGGCCACCTCGCAGGCGCGCTGGGCGACATCGTGCCCGACCGGGTGGCTCTGACGGATGGATACTGGGACACGGAAGCGCAGCTGAGGTCGTACGAGTCCGAACCCATCTGGCCAGGCTCCGCGCTCGCGGTCGTGACCTCGGGCTACGTGGACCATCTGAACGCGCCGGTACCTGTTCTGGCCCCGATACGTTTCGACTATGCACCCTTCGCCGAGGGGAACGCGGGCAGCACGCCGGGGGACGCCAGCACCTATATCGACGGCCCTTCGCTGTGGCTGGATGGCAAGAGGCTTCAGGCCTCGGGATTTCCGTCGAGCAGCGACGGGGTGTACCGACACACGGGCAACGTGCTGGACGGCGAGCCCGTCTACAAGATGGACGGCATTCACAACAACAGATACCTCTTGAACTACCGACTGGAGGCGACGGCGTACGCGCAGTATTGGGTGCAAAACGTGCCGTTTTCGGGAGGGATCCGACGAACATGGAAGCTCGCGGCGGCGATGTCCCCGGAGCCGTCGCCCGGCACCCCGGTGTACTACGGGGACATCCTTCTGGGCCCCGTGGTTTCGCACGAGCAAGTTACGGTCAACAATGGATTTTCCACGCGCAATGAGTTCCGCCTCACCGTGGCGTGTGGGGAAGGAGTGGATGCGCCCTACTCGGGTGGTTTCAGGGCCGTCACCAACCAGTGGCTGCTTCGCAACGAGCCCGACCGCAGCAGCGGGCCTTCGGGGCTCATCGCGTACCTGACCCAGAACCAGCCGCTTGTCGGGCAGGGGCAGTGGTACACGGCCTCCGGTCAGGGCTTTCAGGGCACCGTCGCCGAGCAGGCGGCCACGTGGCTCGTGCCGGAGACGCTGGGCCTCAGCCACATTGGCCTGGATGCCACGCTGGACGCCGGAGAGGCGGTGCAGGTCGAGCTCCATCAGCCGCCGGCCTTCCATCAGAACTGGCTGAACGGAATCCGCACCGAGGTTCCTGACTTCCCGGACGTGGATGCCAGCGTTCCATTGGTCGCCACGGTCACGGGCCGCACGGAGGGGGGCGCCTACACCGTGACGTGGGATCTCTCCGCCTTCGGTGACCCGCCGCAGGTCTGGCAAAGTCAGGGCCACGTCCTCAACGTGCCCCTAAGTGGCGGATGGCAGCTCACGTACGGCAGCCTGTCACCTTGGCAGAACCTGGAGAGGGAAGCTGTCAAAGCGGAGCTGCGGGGCGGGTTCTCGGCCTACTTCGACGCCGCCTACGAGCCCACGCACGGCGAGACCCTCGACCGCGATCTGACCTCGGGCGCCACCGTTCTGTGGGGCCAGCCCGGCGTCTCGGAGACCCAGTCCGTCCAGACGCAGGCCACGGCGGCCTCGTGGGCACCGCCCGACACCCTGGCCCTCGACCACGACGCCGTGGACGAG
>JAYYRS010000067.1:0-6292 GCA_036126975.1 Myxococcota bacterium | reverse complement strand
GCCGCCGCGGTGTGCTCAGGCGCACCGCCGGTAGGTGGCCCGGCGCACATCCGTGACGCCGTCCCGGGTCACGTGGGCTTCGAACGCGAGGGCATCGCCGTCGAGGGTCAGCGTGCGGCGCACCTGCACACCCTCCGAGATGACCTCCTGCACGGCAGCGGTATCGTCCAGGCGCGACCATGGCGCCGCCGCGCCCGATCCGTCGTCGAGCACAAGGCGATCCTCCACCGGAAAGAGCACGAACGTCCGGCCCAGGTCGGTGGACGCAGCCGGCGAAGGTCCGTCCGTGACCCGCGTCCAGGTCCCGATGACGCCCCCATCCAGCTCGCCGTCTTCAACGAGCGCGACGGGGCCGAGGTGTCCCAGGGCGACGGCGACGACGAGGGGGCTTGCGGTGACCTGCATGCACGGCGTCTATCCATGCCGGAGCGTTTGCAAACCCCACGGCCCGGGAAATCATTCGGGACGTGGACACGGGCCTCGTGGTTTGCTGGGCGGCGGCCCTGGGGCGGGGTACCGCCGCGGGCATGCTTGGAGGGAGCCGTGGTCGGGTCGTTGCTGGTGATTGCGCTGGTCGGATGTGGTCGGAAGTCGCCGCCGGAGCCGCCCGCGGCTGCAACGCCCATCCTCCCGGCGCCCGAAGCCGCGCTCTACGCAACGGGCGAGAGCGCGCCAAGAGACTCCCTCGTGTTCCGCGTCGTCCAGGAGTCATCGCTGCCCTGGGACGAGGCGCTTTCGGGGGCCGCGGGGTCGGTCGCCCTGGATGCGGGTCGGACGCTCGACCTGTCGTGGTCGCGCTGGGCGGCACTGCGGGCGGGCTACCCGCACCCGGTCGTCGCCGTGGTGGAGGGCAGCGAGGCAGCCGACCGGGGACCGGTCGGGCTCGGTGATGCGATCCATGCGCAGCTCCGCATGGGCGATCACCAGGGCCTGGCGCGTGCGCGGTCGACGACCGGCGACCGTTGGATCGCGTTGGTGGGACGCCCTGGTCTGCTGCTCGACCCGATTCCGCGGTTCGTGGAGGTCGGAGTGGACGTCCCCATCTCCGGGGACCGGCCCGCGCGGCTGCTCATCCGGGCTCCGGATGGAACGGTCGTGGAGGATGCGCTGCCGTGTGAGGTAAGGCTGGATCAGCAGGGTGGATGGTGGTTTTCGTTGGAGGACCCCCGCGCGCCCGGCGACCGGTGGGCCAGCTTCCCCGTGTTCGCCGGCGAGCGCCCGCCGCCCACGGGCGGACTCGACCTGCCCGGTGACACAGTCGTGGGACCCGACGACGCCGCGGGGCTCGCATTCGAACTCATCGGACAGCTTCGGAGGCACTACGATCTCGCCGAGCTCGATGCCGACGCCACCCTGTCGACCCTTGCCGCGCTCCCGCTCGCGCAGGTCGTGGCAGGGGAGTGGGACGGTGAAGGCGGAGAGGCCCGGCTCCAGGGGGCCGGATTCGTGGGTGGGCCTGTGGGCCAGGCCTGGTGTCGCGGCGCCACCGTCGCGGGCTGCCTGGATGACCTCGCCACGCGCCCCGGCGGCTGGCGGACGATCCTCGACCCCCGCATGCGTGTGGTCGGCCTTGACGCGCAGGTCGACAGTGCGGGGGTGACGATGGTCGTGAACCTCGCCTCGGAGTAGGCCGTGCCGCGACCGTTCTTCGCTCCGCTGGGGCTCTTGCTGGGCTGTGCCCAACCGGTACCCCCTCCGGCAGATGCCATGCAGCTGGCGCAGCGGACCGGTGCGCACCGGGACCCGGAGGTGCGCTATCGGCCGGGATCACCTGGCACCGAGGCTGGGGCGCTTCTGGTCCGATCGGTGCCGGGCGCGAGCTGGGATCGCGGCCTCCAGGCTGCGGCGGAGGCGCTGCTGGGCACCGCGGTCGGGCCGCGGGTGCGTCTGGACACTCGGACGACGTCAGGCATCGCAGCGCGGGCCGGCTACCCTGGACAGGTCCGATTCGCGACCCGGCTGAACGGGGGCGCATTCCCGGCAGACGCCGTGGACTCGATCTCCGCAGATGCGCGTGGCCGTACGGTGGACGTCGCGCTGGCTCGTCGGACATGGTCGGACGGCATGAGCCTCTGGGTGTTCGCCTGGGCGCCCCGCCTGCTCGGGCTGAATCCGCTGCCTCGAGACGTCGGGCTGGACGGCTCGGTCCCGGTGACGGTGCATGGCGGATCCGGGGAGGAACTGCGGCTCTTCGTCGCCCCTCCGGATGCCCCCGTCGCGGAGGTCTCGCTCACCCCGGCGGTGACGCGCTGGGTCGATCGCTTCCACACGCCAGGGGAGTATCGCCTCGAAGTGGTCCGACGCTCCGGGCAGCAGTCGGAGGTGGCCCTGCTGTTCTCGATCTTCGTGGACGACCCACCAGCCCCGGCGGGGGTGGGGGGGGCGACTCCGCCTGCGACACCGCATCCGGTGGAGGCCGAGCGCGCGCTGGTGCTCGCCGTGAATGAACTCCGCCGGAAGCACGGCCTCCCGCGGGTCGAGGTCTTCGAGATGTTCGTGCCGTTCGCTCGGGAGCACGCAGCGCTGATGGCGGCCAGCGGTGTGGTGGCCCATCGCATTCCGGGCGTGACGCCCGGCGTCCCGACCAAGGCTGCGGAGTACGCCCACCCGCGGGCGCTGCACTACGAGAACGTAGCGGTCGCGGCGACGGCAGAGGAGACGCTTGCGCGTGTCGTCGATTCCCCGGGCCACCTTCGGAATCTGCTCTGCGAGACCTGCACGCACGTCGCCATCGGTGCGTCGCTGGAGCCGGTCCTGGATCGGCAGCCCCGGCTGTTCGTGACCTACGAACTGCTCGCATTCCCGCAGGGGCCGCCCCGCAAGATCGACCACTACAACCGATGAGCGGGTAGGGAGGGGCATGTCGGACGCCGTGCAGCTCGAAGGTGTGGACTTCCGGTGGTCGCCGGACGAGCCCGGCCTGCTCGAGGGCTTCGACCTCGCGTGCGCAGCCGGTGCCGTCACGGCCATCGTCGGGCCATCGGGCAGTGGGAAGTCCACGCTCCTGCGGCTGATGGCTGGACTGGTGGATGCCGATGCGGGAGCAGTCCGGAATGGGATCGAGGTGCCTGGGGAACTCGCCTACGTGTTCCAGGCCCCGACGCTGCTCCCATGGCGGACCCTGCGGGAGAATGTCGGGCTGCCGCTGGCCCTTCTGGGCACGCCCCCAGGAGAGCGGGCGGCGGCCGTCGACCTCGCCCTCGCGAGAGTCGGCCTGTCGTCCGCGGCGGACAAGCTGCCCCGCGCGTTGTCCGGCGGGATGCAGATGCGGGCCTCGCTGGCGAGGGCCCTGGTCACGACCCCGCGTCTCCTGCTGCTCGATGAGCCGTTCAGCGCGCTCGACGCCATCACGCGGCGTCGCCTCCATGGTGTGTTCGCGGCGGCCTGGCAGGACGCGACCGTGGTCCTCGTGACGCATGACATCGACGAGGCCGTACTGCTGGCAGACCGGGTGGTCGTCCTCGGGGCGCGTCCGCTCTGCGTGGTCGCGGACCTGCCGGTCGACCTTCCGCGCCCGCGTTCGGCTGCGCTGCGCCACGACCCCCGCCTGGGCAGCCTCGTGGGCCAGATCGAGGCGTCGCTATGAGCACGCCGCGCTGGATCCGCTGGCTGGCCCCGGCAGCGGTCGCGTTCGTCGCGATCCTTGCGTGGAGCGCGGCGAGCGCGCGCATCAGCCCGGTGCTGCTGCCCTCTCCGCTCGCGGTTGCGGAGGCCGTGGGTTCTCACGGCGGCACGCTCGCTGCGGCGACGCTGACCACGGGGGCTTCGGCATTCCTGGGATTGGTGGTGGCGAGTCTGCTCGGCATTGGGGGTGCCCTGGTCTTCCAGCGCTCCGCCATCGCCGAGCGCGCGCTGTATCCCTACGCGCTCTTCCTGCAGACGCTCCCCGTCGTTGCCATCGCGCCGCTGCTGGTGGTGTGGCTGGGCTACGGACCACCGGTCGCCATCGGTTCGGCAGCGCTCGTCAGCTTCTTCCCGGTTCTCACGTCGGCACACGCAGGACTCGCTGCGGCCGATCCGGACCAGGTGGCGCTGATGCGTCTCTACCGGTCTTCGTGGTGGCAGGAGATGCGTCTGCTCCGCGTCCCAGGGAGCCTGCCGTACCTGTTCTCGGGTCTCCGCACGGCTGCAGGTCTGAGCACGATCGGGGCGATCGTGGGCGAGTTCGTGGGTTCCAACGGCTTTCCCGCCTGCCTCGGCTACCTCGTGTTGAAAGGCATGCGCGCCGCCGAGACCGGCCTCATCTTCGCCGCCATCGGCTGCGCGGCGCTGCTCGCCACCGCGTTCTTCATCTCGGTGCGGACCCTGGGGACGCGGCTCGTGGGACGATGGCATCCAGGGGGGAGCGCATGAGTCCTGTCGCCATCGTGGCATTCATCCTCGCGGCATGCTCGGGCGGGCCGTCCTCCATGCCGGCGGCGGAGCGCTCTGGGCTGACGTCCGTGAAGGTCGCGCTCAACTGGTTCCCCGAGCCCGAGTTCGGTGGCTTCTACGAGGGCGTACTGGGGGGCCACTACACCGCGGTCGGGCTGGACGTGGAGATCATTCCGGGAGGGCCGAGTGCCCCGACCCTGGAACTGCTGGGGTCCGGCCGCGCGCAGGTGGCCCTGACGGCGGCCGATGACCTGCTGCTCAAGCGAACCAAGGGCATCCGGGCAGTCGGCGCTTGGCCGGGATTCCAGCTGAACCCGCTCGGGCTGATGGTGCACGAGGGTTCGGGTCCTGCGGATTTCGCCGCCATCGCAAGCATGACGGATCCGCAGGTCGCGATCGAGGTCGGCGGACCGTTCCAGACGTTCCTCTGGAAGCGCCATGGCTGGGAGGGAGTCGTACAGGCCGTTCCCTACGGGGGCTCGGTGGGTCCCTTCCTCGCTGACCCCGGTTTCATCCAGCAGGCCTACGTCACCTCCGAGCCATGCGTCGCGCGGGCCAGGGGAGCCGCGGTGCGGTTCCTCAAGGCCAGTGACGCGGGCTGGAACCACTACGGCAGCCTCGTCGCGTTTGCCGACCCGCCGCCGCCCTGGGCGGCCCGATTCGTCGCCGCAACGCAGCAGGCCTGGACGGCCTACCTGGAGCAGCCGGCGAGGGCCAACGCGGAGATCGCCCGGCTGAATGACCAGATGACGCCTGGACTGCTGGACTGCGTGACGGAAGCCCAGCGGCCGTTCGTGCTCGGACAGGAGGGGCTGGGGGCGATGCGCGATGAACGTTGGGAGGCGACCGCAGCCGCGCTCGTGGAGGTCGGCCTGCTGCCCGCGGGCAGCACCGCCGCAGGGGCATGGGTCGAGCTCCGAGACGCCCCCCCGGATTGACCCGTGGCCCGAGGAGTCGGGCGCATGCGTGGCCCGGTGAATCGATGGGCGGGGGGCCGTGGCGGGTGGCCTGATAGGGTCCCAGCATGCCGACCCTCCCTTCCGCATGGCTGGCTGCCTCCGTCGCCGTGGCGTCGGCTGGAGCTGCGACGGTGGGCACCGAGCCGGATGGACGAGGAGCGTCCGCCCCGGACCGGAACTTCGATGTCCGGCATCTCGACCTGGACCTGACGCTCGACCCGGGCTCCAGGGCGGTTTCGGGCACCGCGACCCTGACGGTGCGCCGGCTCTGGCCGGGTCCCCTCCGTCTGGACCAGGTCCGCCTGGACATCGATGCCGTGACCCTCGATGGTGAAGGGGTCCCGTGGCGGATCGAGGGCGACCACCTCGTGGTCGAGGTGCCGGCGGATGCCGACGGCGACGTCGCGGTCCGGTACCGCGCGACGCCGCGGACCGGGCTTCACTACCGATGGGTCGGTGCCGACTCCGTCGACCGCTACCCGGAGGTCTGGAGCCAGGGCGAGGGAGAGGACAACCGCCACTGGTTCCCTGGCTGGGACCACCCGAACGACCGGTTCACCTACACCGGTCGGATCGACGCGCCCGAGGGGTGGACGGTTCTCACGAATGCAGACGGCATCGACCTCGTCAACTACCTGGTGATGGTTGCCGCGGCGCCGTACGACGTGCATGTCCATCCGGAAGCCCCCGCAGTCACCGTGTTGGTCCCCCCAGGGACGCCCGACCGTGCAGTGTCGCCGGTCCTGGACCCGGTGCCGGCGATGATGCGGCACATGGAAGCCCGCGCTGGCGTTCCGTGGCCGTGGGGCCCCTATCGCCAGGTGTTCGTACAGCGCTTCCTCTATGGCGGAATGGAGAACACCGGCGCGACGGTCATGAACGCCGAACGGCTCTTGCCGGACCCTTCGGCAGCCGCCACCCGGGCGGACAGCATCGAGTCCATTGTCGCCCATGAACTC
>JAYYRS010000066.1:0-4415 GCA_036126975.1 Myxococcota bacterium | reverse complement strand
ACGGCACATTCCCTGGCCCAGGGCCGGGACAGCCAACCGGTCCTCGCTCCATGGGTCGACGACAGCACCCTCGCACTCACCCATGACCTGCCGGACCCGGTGGCCCAGCTGGACGCGCTGCTCTTCATCGTCAACGCAATGCTGCGGGATGCCTGCGCACGTCTCCGGCCCCAGGCGCGCGCCGCCACGCGTGTGGTCCTCCACTTCCAGCTGGATGGCGGAGGACATCAACACGTCTCCATGCGCCTGGGACAGCCCACACGAGACCCGGTCGCCATTCTCGGTATGCTGCGTACGCGCATGGAGCGGGTCCAGCTCGCTTCTCCGGTCGAGGCCCTCACCCTCGAGCTGCCGGATGCGGCCCCGTTCGACGGACGACAGCGCGACCTGCTGGAGCGTCGGCGTGCCGATGAAGCCCTCGCAGATGTCATGGCCCGGCTGCAGGACACGCTGGGCGGCTGCGCGGTCATGCGGCCCCAGCTCGCAGACCGTCACCGACCGGAGGCCGCATGGACGGCCGCTCCGCTCGCCCTGGAGCGCATCGAGCAACCGGAACGGGTGCCGTGGGCGGATCAGGCTCCCGCCGCTCGCCCGCCGCCCGCCCATCCTCCCGGAGACGATCCAGTGGACGAGTGGCTGGGTCGTCCTGACCTCCCTCCTCCCGATCGACCTCCCCTGCTGCTCTGCCCCGCACAAGCCTCCCGCGTCCGCACCGGGAGCGGCGGGCGGCCAGTGCGGATCGAAGTAGACGGCCGTTGGCTTGAGATCAGGACCGTCGATGGACCAGAACGGCTCAGCGGCGAGTGGTGGGACCGACCCTTCCATCGAGACTACTGGCGGGTCGATCTGTCAGACGGACGGCGAGCCTGGATCTATCGGGAGGCGGGTCACTGGCTGCTGCACGGCTGGTGGGACCGCACATGAATCCACACCTGGGCGGCCTGTGCGACCGCCAGTGACCCGTGCGGTTTCAGACCAGATCCTCGGGAAAATCCCCCTTCTGGCAGGCCGGCACCCTCCCGCCGGCCCCGACACCGGCTCCCTCACCTCCGCCACTGGCACCGGGCTGCGCCAGCAGCCCCCGTGAGGTCTCCAGCGAGCGGAGCCCTCCCCGGATCGCGGCCACACCGCCTGCCTGCCGCAGGCTCTGCATCACGAGCCGTGCGGTCTCGTGGCCCATGTCCGCGTCCTCGTGCCGGGACCGCGCTGCGTTGAGGCTGGCCCGATGGGTCTCGGCATGATGCAGCGCGTTGATGGGCCGATTGTGCGAGGCACCGAGTCGACTCCGACCGCCGTTGGCATCGCCCAACGCTGTGTCGACGGCATCGAGAGCCGTCTGGGCGAGGGTCGTGTTGGACACGTTCGTCGTGTCCACCGCGACGAGCGTGGACGACCGGAGGTCGCCCAGCCCGACGCTGATCCTGTGTGCGAAGCCGGCGTCGCCTCCCACGTGGACCACGATTCCGGCGCGGCCACCGGTCGCCAGCAGGGTGCCGTCGAACTGCGCCTCACTCGCAACCCGGTCGATTTCGGAGATCAGGCCACCGCACTCGTCCTCGACGGAACTCCGGTCATCCGACGCCAGGGGCGCCGCGCTGCCCTGCATGGCAAGTTCCCGCATCCGCTGCAGGACATCGACAGTGGCGCCGGCCGCTCCCCTGGCAATGTGGACCCGGCTCACGCCGTCGTTCATGTTCTTCATGGCACGCCAGGTGGCCAGATCGGTGGTCCGGAGATTGACCGCCACGGCCAGCCCGGCAGGGTCGTCTGCCGCCTGTCGTACGCGCTGCCCGGACGCAATCCGTTGCAACGACCGACCCAGGGCGGAGTTCGTCTGCCCCACATGTGCGATCGGGAGGTCCACGCCTCGCGCAAGCACCGCAGCCATTCGCATCCTCTGAGGTGCAGGCGGCCGATCTGCCCCGCCCCCTTCACCGCAGCAGAACCACCACTTTTGCAGCGGAGTCCTCCTTCATCGTGATACTGAACATATGTTCACCATGCCGCTACCCTCTGCCGTTCCCGAGCTTGTCTGCCGGTCTGCGTTCTCCTTCCAGGAGGGTGCAAGTCGCCCCGCCGAGCTTGTCGCTCGTGCCGCCGAGCTCGGGCTTGGCGCACTCGCAATCACCGATCGAGACGGCGTATACGGTCTGCCACGCGCCCATCGGGAGGCCGTGGCACAGGCCGCGGCAGGTCGCTCCATCCGGCTCATACACGGCGCACTCATCACCATCCAGGGTGGGCCGGGCCTCGCGCTGCTGGTCCATGACCGGGTGGGATGGGCGAACCTGTGCCAGCTGATCACCCTGGCGCGTTGTTCCGGCGACCTGTCCTCCGGAGATGGCGGGACGCCGCATGGACGGCCCGGGCTGGAGAAGGGCCGCGGCAGGGTGGCGCTGCACCAGCTCCTGGAGCGCAGTGACGGGCTGGAGTCCATTCTCCTCGGGGAGTGGGACCCGGCCGCGGCCGTGCGGGTCCGGGAGGCCTTCGGCATGCGTGCCTCGGTCGCACTGACGCGGCGGCTCGACAGCCACGACCGGACCCGTCAGGCCCGCGCACGGGAACTGGCAAAAGAAGCCGGCCTGCCGCTGCTCGCGACCCATGATGTATGCATGCACGTCCCGGAACGAAAACCCCTCCTCGACGTACTCACCTGCATCCGCCGCCGCTGCACGGTGGACACGGCGGGGAGAGCCCTCCACGCCAATGCAGGCCGGCACCTTCGCAGCACGGCTGCGACACACGCCCTCTTCGCGGACGCTCCGGACGCGCTGTGGCGCGCCGTCGAGGTCTCGGAGCGCTGCCGCTTCCAGCTGACCGACCTCGCCTACCGCTACCCCCGAGAGGTCGTGCCAGAAGGCTGGACCGCCATTGCATGGCTCCGCCAGCTGACCCGCGATGGACTGGCCCATCGCTACCCCGAGGGAGTGCCGGAAGACGTGCGACGGACGGCCGACCATGAGCTCTCACTCATCGAGCGGATGGACTTCGCTGCCTACTTCCTGACCGTATATGACTGTGTACGCTTCGCCCGCGAACAGCACATCCTCTGCCAGGGACGAGGGAGCGCAGCGAACTCGGTCGTCTGCTACGCGCTCGGCGTGACCGCGGTGGACCCCACTGCCACACAGCTGCTGTTCGAGCGCTTCCTGTCGGAGGAGCGAGGAGAGCCACCAGACATCGACGTGGACTTCGAGCACGAGCGGCGTGAAGAGGTGATCCAGTACGTCTACGAGAAGTATGGACGGAACCGCGCAGCGATGATCTGCAATGTGATCTCGTATCGCCAGCGATCCGCGCTGCGGGACTCGGGCAAGGCGCTCGGCCTGTCCGACGACCAGGTAGATCGCCTCAGCAAGCGAATCCACTGGTTCGACAACAGCCCGCTCGATGATGCCCAGCTGCGGGATGCGGGTCTCGACCCAACGGATCGGCGAGTGCAGCTCACGCTCGAGCGGGCCGGTGAGCTGCTCGGCTTCCCCAGGCACCTGGGACTGCACTCCGGCGGCTTCACCATTTCAGATGGCCCCCTCATCGACCTGGTTCCCATCGAGCCTGCGACCAAGGAGGGTCGGACCGTCATCCAGTGGGACAAGAGCGACATCGACGTCGTCGGATTCGTGAAGGTGGATCTGCTCTCACTCGGGATGCTCACGGCGATCCGCAAGAGCTTCGACCTCGTCGCGGCCTGGAGGGGCGTCCCCCTCGACCTCGCAACGGTTCCGCGCGAGGACCCCGCGACCTACGACATGCTCTGCAAGGCGGACAGCATCGGTGTCTTCCAGGTCGAAAGCCGGGCGCAGATGTCCATGCTGCCCCGCCTGAAGCCCCGGACCTGGTATGACCTCGTCATCGAGGTCAGCATCGTCCGTCCCGGGCCGATCCAGGGGGGCATGGTGCATCCCTACCTGGAAGCGCGCGCAGACCCCACAAAGATCGACTACGCCCACCCCGACCTGGAACCCATCCTGGCGCGCACCGCCGGTGTGCCCATCTTCCAGGAGCAGGTCATGGCCATGGCGGTCGCCGTGGGAGGCTTCACCCCGGGGGAAGCAGATCACCTGCGGCGTGCCATGGGTGCGTGGCGGACACGTGGAGGCATGGACTCCGTCACCGCAAAGCTCATGGCCGGCATGCAGGAGCGGGGCATCCCGGCCGGGTATGCGGAGCGGATCGCAAGGCAGATCCAGGGATTTGGGGAGTATGGATTTCCGGAGTCCCACGCCGCATCCTTTGCCCACCTCATCTATGTGTCCAGCTGGCTCAAGTGTCACTGGCCCGCAGCGTTCACCTGCGCGCTGCTCAACTCGCAGCCGATGGGGTTCTACAGCGCCCGCTCGCTGGTCGCAGATGCCCAGCGTCATGGCGTGGAGATCCGCCCGGTCTGCATCCAGGAGAGCCACTGGGACTGCACC
>JAYYRS010000065.1:0-14420 GCA_036126975.1 Myxococcota bacterium | reverse complement strand
GGGGGGGCGGGGGGGGGGCGGGAATCGCCCACGACTTCAACACCCTGGTGGTCTCTATCCGGGGGGGGGGGGCGGGGGCGCCGCTGCAGCTCCCGCGCGGCCGCAGCGCGGTCAGCCAGCTCTCGGCGGTGGAACTGGCGGCCGAGCGCGCCGTGCGCCTCACGCGGAGCATGACCTCGCTGACGGACTCCAGGGAACAGCCCCGCAGCCCCACGCCGCTGGCACCGGTGCTCCGGGAGCTGGTCGACTCGATGGTCGACGGGCTCCCCGATCGCGTCACGCTGAAGCTGGAGGCGCCCGTCCCCGACGTCTGCCTCGCGGCCGACCGGGTGGAGCTGGAGCAGATCATCTTCAACCTGGTCAGCAACGCCAACGAGGCGATGCTCGATGCGGGCACCATCGACCTGGGAATCTCGATTCCCGATGAGGAGCCACGCATGCTTCGGCTCGACGTCCGGGACACGGGCGCCGGGATGGGGCCGGATGTGCTGGCCCGGATGTTCGAGCCGTTCTACACGACCCGCGCAGAGGTGGGCGGACACGGGCTCGGCCTCACGAGCGTCCAGTCGCTGGTCGACCGGCTCGGCGGACGGATCTCGGCCGCGTCTGAGGTCGGCGTCGGCAGCTGCCTGAGCGTCTGGCTGCCGCTCTCGCCGGGCGACGGTGGGGCCCGGCCCAGCGGGGGCGGCGCGGATGTGGCCAAGGCGTCAGAGGTGAAGCAGGGCGCCCTGGAGGGGCTGTCCGTACTGGTCGTGGACGATGAGGCCGAGGTGCGGGATGTGGTGACGGCGCTGCTCGAGTCGCTCGGCGCCAGGGTGGAAGGGGTCGGATCGGGTCCGGAGGCGCTCGAGTCGCTCGCGGGGTCGCAGCCATACTCCCTGCTGGTGACGGACGTGCGCATGCCAGGGATGGACGGCCATGCGCTTCTGCGGGCGGCCCGGGCCGCCGGTCATGGACTCCCGGCCATTCTCTCGAGCGGATTCGATCCGGCCGACCCCGAGGATGCGGATGAACTCCGACCGTTCCGTCGGCTCGCGAAGCCGTTCCGGAGGGACCAGCTGCTCCAGTGCATCCAGGGACTGCAGGAGCTGGCCCCGGCAGGGTAGGCGGCCAAGGGCAGGTGGGCCCGGGCCGGCCCAGGGGACCGGGGCCCGCTCCGGCACCGGGGCTGCGTGGTACAACGAGCGGCGGGAGGCCTCCATTCGCTGGCTTGGCATGAGTGACGATGGCGCGCGGGTGACCCTCCGGCGGTTCGACGGGGCGTTCCGCCTCGGGCGCCGACCATCGGATCCGAGCCGGCTGCGGACCGGGGTCGTGGTGGACGTCGAGGCCACCGGCCTCGACACCCAGGCGGACACCGTGATCGAGTTCGCAGGTCGGCCGTTCACGTTCGACCGCGAGACCGGCGAGGTCGTGGCGGTGGGAGATCCCGTCTCCTGCCTGCAGGACCCCGGCATCCCGCTCTCGCCCGAGATCGTCGAGCTGACGGGGCTGACCGATGCAGACCTGTCCGGCCATGCGCTGGATGTCGAGGCCATCCGGGCCCTGCTGGATTCCGCGGACGTCGTCATTGCCCACAACGCCCGGTACGATCGCCCCATGGTGGAGCGGGCGGTCGGGGCGATGGACAAGGTGTGGGCGTGCTCCTTCGCCATGGTGGACTGGAAGTCGCTGGGGTTTCCGGCGGCGAAGCTGGAGATCCTCGCCATCTACCATGGCTACTTCTACAGCGGACACCGCGCGACGGCCGACGTCGACGCCCTGTTGCACCTGCTGACGTTCGGACCGCCCGAGGCGGCGGGGACGTACCTCCAGCGGCTGCTCGCGGCGGCCCGGACACGGGTGGCGGTCGTGTCCGCCTGGGGTGCCTCCTTCGAGACGAAGGACGATCTGAAGGCGCGGGGCTATCGGTGGAACAACGCGGAGCGGGTCTGGTGGCGCGAGGTCCCGATGGACGCCGTGGAGGATGAGGAGAAGTGGCTCGATGCGTCCGTCTACGGCGGCGAAGGGACGCCGGGCGTCCGGCCGGTGAATCCCTTCCATCGCTTCCGCACGTAGGGGGAGCGGCGGCGCCGAACCACAGCTGACCCGCCGCGGTACGCTGGCGGCGGGCTGTTGCTCCGACCGGTTGGGCCGGTTGCGGTTGCGCCCGGGAATCCATGGCCGGAGCGATTGATGCCCACGTTGCCTTCGCTGGATGGCACCGGTGACCGGGCCGCGATGGCCCTTCGGTCGGCCCGGGACCACATGGACCGGTACTACTCCCACCGCACCCACGATGCTGCGGCCTTTTCGGCACGGTGTCGCATGGATCTGGCGGCCGCCCCCCGGTTGACGCGCGCACAGCTCCTGGACCGGAAATACGCACCCGCGCGCCAGAGCGGGGTCTACTGCATCCTGGGGGCGGACGGGCAACGCGCCTACGTCGGTCTGGCAGAGGACTTCCACCGCCGGTTCTCGCACGGCATGGGGCGCCACGGGCCGCACTGTGCGGCGGGGTGCGGGCACTTCGGGCACTTCGTGAACCCCACGGCGGGCGCACGGGACCTCGGCCTGCCCGACGCAGACTGCACCGTCCTGCTGCTGGAGCGGCTGCCGCACGAGGGGTTTGCCATCTGCCAGGCGGAGATCGACTGGTACTGGCTGTTCCGGGCCAACGGATGGCAGGACTGGGGTGCCACGCGCGGACCCCGCATGACCAACCGGGTCAGCGCCCTGGGCGCGAAGGGCGGCGCGTGTCGGCCCGTGGTCTGTCAGGACCTCCAGACCGGGGTCGCGACGTTGTTTCCCAGCCTGACCGAGGCCGGAGAGGTGCTGGGGTTCCCCCACGGCCCGGCGGCGGCGGTGGTGGCAGGCTGGCAGAAGTCCGCGGATGGCTTCTCGCATCGCTACGCCACGGCAGCCGAGGTCGAGACCGGAGAGATCCGAGCGGGCCGGGGAGGCGTCTGGTCGCACGGGGACACGCCCGTCTCCGTCGAGGCCGCCAATCGGAACAGCCGGCTTCGCTGGGTCGACGGCGTGCTCAGTGCCGCGGATCGAGCGCTGCTGCGGGCCTCTCGGCGGGCCGCCTATGACAAGGACGGGCCGACGTCAGGGCTGCGAGGGGTGAGCTGGCACAAGCGGGGCGGCTGGCAGTGCCGGGCCCGCAAGGGTCCCTCGTCCAAGGACCTGTGGCAGGTGGGGCCGCGGAAGGCCTGGCGGTCCGACATCGACGCGGCCCTGGTCCGGGAGGACATGATCCGGGAACAGGGATGGCAGCCGTTCAACCGGGGCCGGACGCATGGCTCGAACGCGGCGGCGCTCAACGCGGTCCTCGCGACGGACTACGTCGACTGGGAGGACGCGGACCCGTGAGATCGCGGTGGTGTCACCCCTTCTGCCGTGCTTCGAAGCCCATCTGCTGGATGCGCTCGACGATGCGACCGGGCGTGATGGTGGCGGCGTCGAAGACCACGCGGGCCGTCTCCTCGGCCAGGCTGACCTCGCACGACGCCACGCCCTCGAGCGCGCGCACCGCGGTCTCGACGCCGCGCGAGCAGCCGCCGCAGGTCATGCCCTTCACCTCGATCTCCATGCATCCTCCGTTGGACCGCAGCCTAGACGCGCGGCGACGGCCTGGCAAGGGCGCGGTGCCGAGGGCGCCGCTGGGGTAGGGTCATCGCGCCATGGCCGCCACCCTGCCACTGCCACGCTGGAAGAAGCTGTTCTTCAGTGGCGCCGTCCTCCTGCTGCTCCTCGCCCCGCTCGTGGGCGGGGAGCTGTGGCTCCGGGCAACCCGGGGTCCGCCGCCGCCGCACGACAACCTCGCGCGGATCAGCCAGTGCTGGATCGCACGGCAGGGCGCCCAGGCGGGGCTGCGCTGCCACCCCGCGACGGAGGCCAACATCGACGTGGCCGCGACGCCCGAGCGGCCCCGGGTCGTCGTGCTCGGGGGGTCCTCCGTGCGGGAGACGTGGGATCTCGGGCCCGGCCGCAAGGCGAACTTCACCGACGTGCTGCAGCGTCGGCACCCCGAGCTGGAGTTCGTGAACCTGGGCGTGGCGGGGCTGGGTGCGGGGTCGATGGCGCGCGTCGCGAGCGAGCTCGACGCGCTGTCGCCATCGGCGGTGGTCATCTACTCGGGGCACAACGACTACAACGGGGATGTCTTCAACGGACGCATCTCCGGGGTGTCCCTGTGGGCGGCGCCGCTGTATCGCCTGATGGCGGCCTCGTGGCTCCATGCCGAGCTGTTCCGGCAGCGCCGGGACGTGCCCCGGAAGGACCCGGGCGCGTTCATCAACGCGGTGGAGACGGGCGTGGCGCTCGAGATCCGACCGGACGTGGACCAGCGTTTCCATGACGACCTCGCGCTGGCGGTCTCCGAGTCGCCGGCCCCCGTGGTGCTGAGCACCCTGCTGCGGAACCCCGGCTGGCCGCCGAGCGGGCATGATGTCCGGGGGCGTCCGGGCTGCGCCCGGCGTCTCGAGGAGCTGCGGCGCGCCGGCGGGGACGCAGCGCGGGCGCTGGTGGGCGTGGAGCAGGACTGTGGGGAGGGCGCGGTCACCGAGTGGCTCCGGTTCCGGGTCGCATTGCAGGCGCGAGACGACGCGGCGGCCTCGCTGCACTGGACGCGCTCGTTGGACCTCGATGCGCTCCCGATGCGGGCGCCGGCGACGGCCGATGCGATCATCCGCGCGGTGGCGGAGGAGGAAGGCGCGCGGCTGGTCGACCTGGCCGCGGAGCATGGCCACCGGGCGCCCCGGACGTGGTTCACCGACACGCTCCATCTCTCCGAGACGGGCGCCGAGGTCATCGCAGACGGCATCGAGCCGGCGTTGATGGCGGCGCTCGCCGGGTCCGGCTGAGGCCGCGGTTCAGCGTCGCCGGGCGCTCCCGCCCCAGCCGCCCCGGGGTCGGCCGCGCCGGCTGCCGTGCTGGCGGAAGACCCGCTGGGCCTCGGCGCGCACCGCCGGGTCCGCCTGGACCTGCGCGAGGCGGGTCCGGGCGCGCCGCACGGCGGCGGGATGGTCGACCAGCGGCGCCGGGTAGTCCCGCCCGATCCCGACCCCGCACATGCGCTGCGTGAGCGGCGGCATCTCCCACGGGGTGTGGATGAATGCGTCCGGGACGGCGCGCAGCTCGGGAACCCACTGCCGGATGAACCGGCCGTCGGGGTCCTGGTCCCGGGCCTGGCGGGTGGGGTTGTACATCCGCGGTGCGTTGATGCCGACCGTGCCGCTCTGCATCTGCACCTGGGACCAGTGGATGCCCGGTTCGTAGTCGGTGAAGCAGCGCGCGAGGTGGAGGCCGGGCTGGCGCCAGGGCTGCCAGAGGGTCCAGCTGGAGATGCTGATGAGCATCGCGCGCATGCGGAAGTTGAGCCAGCCGGTGTGCAGGAGCGACCGCATGCAGGCGTCCACCAGCGGCCATCCGGTGCGGCCCTCTGCCCAGGCGGCGAGCAGATCGGGGTCGGTGTCGTCGGTCCGCAGACGATCGTAGCCGCGGTGGAGGTTCCGCCGCTCGAGGCCCGGAGCATCCTCGAGCCGCTGCATGAAGTGGCAGTGCCAGCGGAGGCGACCCTGGAACGACTCGAGGCTCTTCGTCCAGCGGGGGTCCACCGTGGCACCCCGGCGCCGCGAGAGCGCGACGTCCTGCTGGCGCCGCTCGGTGGCCTGGTGGACCTGGCGCATCGACAGCGTGCCCCACGCAAGGTGCGGCGACACCCGGCTGCAGCCCTCCCAGGCGGTGAGGGGGGAGGACATGGTCGCCCGGTAGTCGACGCCGCGCGTGCGGAGGAAGCTGCGCAGGACCTGCCAGCCCTGCGCCTCGCCTCCCACCGCCTGGCCGGGGCGAGGGCGACCCGCCACGCCCAGTGCGTCGGGTGCCATGCGGCCCGCGTCGCGCAGCACCTCGGGCACCGTGACGGCGGCGAGCCGCGCGGGGGGTGGGATGAGGGGTGCACGCATCCGCTGCGCCCAGCGTCCCGCCCAGCCGTCGCGGGTCTCGAGGCGCCGCACGACGCCGTTCTGGGGCAGCTCGACCTGGGTCACGCCCGCCGCGCGGCACCAGCGCTGCACGCGCTGATCGCGGCGGTAGGACAGCAGGTTGCCGGTCTCCTCATGGGACCAGAGCGCGGCAAAGGGAAGGGCTGCATGGAGCTCGTCGAGCACCGCCGGCAGCTCGCCCACCAGCCGCAGCAGCCGCCCCCCCCGCTCGGCGAGTGCGTCCGCCAGGGCGTCGAGGCTCTCGTTCACGAAGCGCAGCTGACCAGCGTGCGCGTCGTCGGCCCGCCAGCGGGAGGGCTCGTAGACGTATAGCCCCAGGACCGGTCCCCGCCGGGCCGCCTCATGCAGCGGCCGGTGGTCCCGGACCCGCAGGTCCCGCTTGAACCAGACGACCTGCAGGCGGCTCACGAGGCGGACACGAGTCGGCCGAGGACGTGCCCGGCCAGTGCGGCCCCGCTCTGCCATGCGGCCTCGACGCGCGCGCCCACCAGCCAGTCGCCGGCCGCACCGACGTGCAGCGCCGGGTCGTACAGGGCGCGCGGGCCGTCCACGCGGTCGGCTGCGGGCCGGGCGAAGCGCCAGCGGTGCGCCACGGCATGGGTGGGCGAGGCCGTCACGCCGGTCCGCTCCTGGAAGGCCGCGAGCAGCCGGGCCACGGTGGCCTCGCCGTCCTCCTCCAGGTGGGTTGCGCTGTGGTCGGGCGTGGCGTGCACGACCCACCGCTCCCCGGCCGGCCGGCCGGGCTTGGTGCTGTCCCGTGCGATCCACGCCAGCGGCCCTCCCGACACCCGGACGCCGTCGAACGGCAGGTCGAGCGGGGCATCGAACCCGAGCATGAGGGCCTGGCAGGCGACCATCGGCGCCGCGGCTGCCTGCGCCGCGAGGTCCGGCGCGACGGCGAGCAGCGGCGCCGCCTGCGGGGCGGGAACGGCGACGAGCACGCGGTCGAAGTGCCCCCGGTCGGCGCCGTCTGCATCGCGCAGCGTCCAGCCGTGCCCCGCCCGCTCGAGTGCGGTGATGCGGACCCCGGACTCCAGGGAGAGCCCCTCAGCGAGGTGGCGACCGAGGCGGGACATGCGCGGGGCGCCCACCCAGCGCGCTCCAGGGGGAGCGCGCTCGGCGAATCCGTCGGCCTCGAGGGTTCCGAACCGGCCTTCCCACCGCGCGACGACTCCCGCCGCGGCCCAGGCGCGGACGCGCCACCGGAACGCCGGATCCCGGGCGGTGAAGTACTGGGCGCCGTGGTCGAACTGCGCGCCTTCCCCGGCGCGGCGGGTGCTCATCCGCCCCGAGGGTCCGCGGGACTTGTCGAAGACCGTCACCGGAAATCCGTGGTCGCGCAGGGTGCGCGCGGCCGTCAGCCCTGCGATCCCCGCACCGATGACGGCCACCCGGGGCATGGGGGCGCGCAGAGGGCGCCGCACGTGGTCGCGGTACGCGGGCAGGGCGATGCGGCGCGCCTGGACGGCCGTGTCCCGGGACCGCAGCTCCCCGGTGACCGGCCGGCCGGGCCGGAACGGCCGATCGAACAGCCCGAGGCACCAGTACAGGCCGCCGTACGAGTTGGGGTCGCGACCGTCGAGTGCGTAGCGGTGATTGAGGTCGACCAGCCGTGACCGGGCCTCTTCGGCCGAGGTGGACCACCCCACGATCTGCTTGCCCCAGGTCATCCGCACGTTGTTGTGCAGCTCCCCATGGACCAGGAGGGAGCGTTGGCATGCGTCCCACAGGGCATCTCCGGTCGCGCCGCGGGCGAGGGTCTCATCGTCGAACCGGGCGGGCCGGGGGTCCGAGGCGTGCCGCTGGAGGGTCGCGCGCGCCCACCCCGGCAGGACCGCGGTCGTGTGCAGGTCGGCCTGCTCGCTGCACCAGACGTGGGCCAGCTCCCGCCATACGAGCAGCTCGTCGATCCACTTCGCCGCACCCTTGCCGCCGTGATCCCGGGCGTCCTGCGCGAGGCGCAGGGGCGAGACCATGCCGTAGTGCAGGTAGGCCGACAGCCGGCTGACGCCGTCGCGATGGGGGGCATTGCGGGTCCGTGCGTAGGCGTCCAGACCGCCGCCGTCCCGGAACGCGGCCCACCGTGCCTGCCCGGCGACGGTCCCGCCGCGGGTGTGCGGAACCGGCCCCACGGTGTGGTCGATCTCGCAGGCGGCCACCAGCGTGGCGATGTCGGCTGCGTCGAGGTCGACGGGCGTGAACGGGAGGTCGTCGGGGGTGAAGTCCGGCCGCGTCACCGGGTGGTCCGTCCAGCCCGCGTCGATGCGCCGGTCCCGGGCGGCGGCGGTGCGCTCGCGGAAGGCGTACGCCCGATCGATGCCGGGCGGCACCTGGAGCATGGGCAGCACGCAGGCCGTGTCGACGGCCCACACCGGCGTGTCCACGGCGTCGCGGAGCCGCGCGGTCCATGTGGTCAGGGGGGGAACGGGGAGATCCTCGGTGAGCACCAGCGCCGCGCGTTCGGCGAGGGTGCGCAGGTGGGGGCCCCGATGGCCCGGCCGCTCGAGGTGGAAGGCCGCCCCGACCCCCCGCGCCCGGAGCGCGCGGTGGACGTCTCGCGCGCCCTCGAGGATGAAGGTGTGGTGGCGGTCGGACGCGTAGGGGTAGCGCTCGGAGAGGGCGTGGTAGACGAACACCGGCAGCCCGAGGGCGTCTCCTGCTGCGAGCGCGGCATCCAGGGCGGGGTTGTCGTGGGCGCGCTGGGCGGTCCGCAGCCAGTAGAGGATGAATGCACCCTCGCAGGCGCCGGCGGACAGCGGGCGCACGCGCTCGGCGAGGTGGTGGGGGAGTCCGTTCAGGACCGCGGGGGCGTCGGGCATGGGTCAGCCTGCATCGTCGTGGAAGGTCCACGCGCCGTAGACGGGGTCGCTTGCGGCGGGTTGGAGCGCGGCCTGCACGGCGGCCGCGCGTGCGCGGATGGCCGCCTGCTGGTCAGCGTCCCAGCGGTCCCACGTGCGCAGCAGCATGCCCAGGCGCGGGTTGCGACCCAGGTCGTCTCGGTGGCGCGCCATGAAGTCCCAGAACAGGGCGTTGAAGGGGCACGCGTCATCGCCCACGCGGGCCTTCACGTTGGACCTGCAGCCCCGACAATGGTTCGACATCTTGTGGATGTAGGCGCCCGACGCCGCATACGGCTTGGTGGTGAAGGTCGGGTCGGCCGCGAGCGCCATGCCGATCACGTTGGGCAGCTCCACCCACTCATGGGCGTCGACGAACCCGGCCCAGAACCAGTGGGAGAGGGCATGCGGCTGCACGCCCAGCAGCAGGCCGAGGTTGCCGAGCACCATGAGCCGCTGGATGTGGTGCGCGTATCCGTGGTCGCGCACGCTCCGGACGGCGTCGCGGACGCAGGCCATGTCCGTGCGGTCCGGGTCCCAGTACAGGGCCGGCAGGGGTGCCTCGGCGTCGAAGCGGTTGGCCGAGCGGAGGTCGGGCATCCGGTGGTGGTAGACGCCGCGGATGAACTCCCGCCAGCCGACCACCTGGCGGATGAATCCCTCGACGGCGTTGATCGGCGCCGCGCCGCGGGCGTAGGCGGCGAGCGCCGCCTCGAGGAGCTCCCGGGGGTGCAGGAGGCCCAGGTTGACGGCCGGGGAGAGGCACGCGTGCCACAAGAAGGACTCCCCCTCCACCATGGCATCCTGGAAGTCACCGAAGTCGCAGAGGCGCTCGTCGATGAAGCGCTCGAGCGCGTGGAGCGCCTGTGCCCGGGTGACCGGCCACCCGAACCCGGCGGTCTCGCCCCAGCCGGTCGACCAGCCATCCACCTCTGCCATGACCTGTTGCGTGAGGGCGTCGGGTGGGAAGAGGGGAAGCGCGGGCGGCCGGGCCCCCTTGGCCGGCTTCCGGTTGTCGGCGTCGAAGGACCAGCGTCCGCCCTCGGGCTTTCCGTCTTCCAGGAGCACGTCGAGTCGGCGGCGCATCCAGCGGTAGAAGGTGTCCATGCGGAGGGTCTTGCGCCCCTCCGCCCACCTCGCGAAGTCGGCGCGCGGGAGCAGGAAGTGTCCGCCGGGCCCGCCATCATCATGGAGCTCCACGGGCACACCGACGTCTGCAGCGCGCAGCGACTGCTCCAGGCCGTGGTCTCGCGGGAGCAGGGCGATGACCCGGGAGCTGTTCCGCTCGGCCACGTGCCGGCGGATCCCCTCCACGTAGGTCGGAGCGCGCCGGATCTCGACGTCGAATCCGTCCGCGCGGAGCTCCTCTGCGAAGTGGCGCATGGCGCTCAACACCAGCACCAGCTTCTTGCGGTTCCACGGAAGCGCGCTCCCCTTGGCGACGCTCTCCACGAGCAGCACCGTCCCGTCATCGGGGTGCGCGGGGACGCATGCGAGGCGCCGGTCAAGGTCGCACGGACCGACGAAGTACGCGGGCCGGGTCATCGGGCCTCCCATGCCCAGGCGAGCAGTCCGAGTGCGAGCAGGCCGCGCAGGGACCAGCAGGCGGTGCGGATCCAGTTGGTCCCCACCAGCCGGGCCACGCGGTCGAGGTCGAGACCGGAGGTGAGGGCGCCATGAAGCGGCACCTGGAGCAGCGCCGTGGAGCCCCAGACGGCGGCGAGCAGACCGGCGCCGACCCACGGAGCCCAGGCGGGCACGCCCGCGGGCCGGTGCAGGAGCAGCAGCGCCGTCGCGCCGAGTTCGATGAGCATGGGCGGACCGACCACCCAGGACGTCCTCGCCATGTGCGCCTGCTGGTACGCGGCGAAGCTCCCCGCGCCGACCTTGCCGGCGAGGGGGTAGTGCACCACCTGGACGAACCAGATCAGGCCGACCATGGTCCAGGTGGCGGCGGCGTGAACGAGCAGCAGGGCGAGGTTCACGCAGGCCCCCGACCGACCAGCGCCTGGCTCGGCCGGCCGAGCGCGCCGGGCAGGAGGCGCGCCAGCGCGCCGCCCGCCGGGACCGAGAGCAGCGCCAGGGCCTCCTCTGTCGCGGCCGCGGCGCCGGGACCGATCGCGCCAAGCAGGCGGGGGAGTGCGACGCTGAGGGGCAGCAGGACCAGGTTCATGGCCAGCTGGATGCTCACCAGCCCGGCCGGCGTGCTGACGTCCATCCCGGCCGTCCACGCGCAGGCCCAGAAGGCACCGGCCACGACCAGCAGCCCGACGGCATGGGTGCTCGCCCGGGCGGGGCGGCGGGCTTCGTGGGCGCGGATCCGGACGTCGAGCTCGTCGGGGGGAAGCGCGGCCCACGCGACGGGCATGAGGAGGGTCTCCTGCCCGGGCATGCCCGTCCAGCCGCCGTCGAAGGCGCCGTCGGGCGCGCGCACAAGCAGCTGGTCGGCGTCATGCTTCCCCGGCCGGGGAGAGAGGCCGGCTCCCATCCCGATCCACGCCTGCAGGCGCAGCAGGACGAGCCCGCCGAGCAGCACCGCTCCGGTGGCCCCGGCGATGTCGAGCTGCCGGCCCGCCCAGAGCACGAGCAGGCCCAGCCCGACGCCGAGCGTCGCCTGGGTCGCGGCGGCGCGGTGCCAGGCCGCCCACCAGGCAACCCCGCGGGCCGGGCGCGCGCGGGACCAGCGGGCGCCGATGTACTCGAGCGGCAGGCCCACCAGTACGAGAACCAGCGCAACCTCGGTCAGCTGGATGGCGTCGGTGAGCAGGCGCCCGTCCGTGGGCCCGAGCAGGGTCCGGGGGAGGTCCATGGCGAGCGCGCCGCCAAGGAGCGCGACCTTCGTGGCGGCGGGGACCCAGGCGCGGACGCGGCTCATGCCCGGTTCCGGCGGCGGATGCGGATGGGGCCCTTGGCGGTCGAGGGGTCAACGACGCGCCCGCGCTGCAGGAATTCGACCTCGCCGGCGGCCACGAGCCGCCGCGCGGCGCGACGCGTCCGCTCCAACAGCGGGCGCCAGCCGTCGGGAGAGACGGCGCGCGCCGCTTCCGACGGACAGATGCTCGCACCGCGCGACCGGGACGCCAGCAGGTGTTGGATGCTCTCCTCGAGTGCGGCGTCCACCGGACCGGGCCGGCTCCGGCGACACGCCGCCGAGCAATGCCGCACCGACGGCCAGTCCCGTTCCCACGCCTTGCGCCACGAGAAGCTCCGGCCGCAGGTTGCGCATACCTTGGTTGGCAGTGGGCTCAGCGTCCCCCCTTCACGCCGGACAGCCCGCCGTCGACAATCAGCACCTGTCCGGTGGTCCAGGTGGTCTCGAGCAGGAAGCGCACAGCGTGGGCGATGTCGTCGGAATCCCCGATCCGGCCGAGCCCGTGCATCTTCTCGGACGCGGCCCGCGCGGCCTCGTTCCCCGTGATCCGTGCCGTGAGCGGTGTCTCGACGAGCCCTGGCGCGACGGCGTTGATCCGGAGCCCCCGCCCGGCGTAGGTGGCCGCCGTGGCGCGAACGAGGCCCTCGACGCCGGCCTTGGCCGCGGCGATGGCGGCGTGGTTCGGCACCCCGGCATGGGCTGCAGCGGTGCTGAACAGGACCAGGTTCCCACCGCCGTTGCGCATCATCGCCTTCGCTGCAGCGCGGACCGTGCGAACCGCAGCGTCGAGGTTGACGGCGCGGGTCGCGTCCCAGTCGGTGTCGCTCGTGCGGTGCGCGGGCTTGAGGATGACCGATCCGACGGCGAGCACGACGCCATCGATCCCCCCGAGGTGAGCGGTGGCTGCGGCAAAGGCGGCGTCCACGGACGCGGAGTCCGTGACGTCACCCGCGGTGTGGCCGGCACCGAGCTCCGTGGCAAGGGCCTCGAGGGGCGCGGCACTGCGAGCGCTCAGGTGGAGCCGCGCGCCCGCGGCATGGGCTTCGGCGCAGACGGCACGGCCGATGCCGCCGGTGGCGCCGAACACGAGCAGACGCTGGCCGTCGAGGGACTTCCGCATGGGACCTCCTGGGTCCCGGATCTAGCTCCGGCGCACAGGGTATGCAAACGGTTTGCGTACACTATGTCCGGGGGAGGGCCGCAGGGGCGCGGCGCGCTAGGGTTGTGCGTCGGCGAGTCCGTCCGGGCAGCCGGGTCCGGGCCCCCGGATTGCACAGGCGCGGTCGGCGATCGTCGCGCAGGTCGTGTCTGCGGGGACCGGGACCATCCACCACACGCTCCGGTCCGGGTCCGTGCGCATCCGCGGGGAGATCCGCATCAGGGGATGGGTCGCAGCGAGCGTCCGCTGCTCGAGTTCATGGCCCGCGATTCCCCCCTCGAGGGTGCCGTCGCGGGCGAGGCGGCCGTGCAGGCTGGAGCGGGCGCGCTGGGCGATGTAGATCTCCATCTCTCCGAAGATCGGGACGTCGATGATGACGGTCCCCCCGGGGTGCCCGTCGCCTTCATGGTCTCGGACGGCGCGGTCGTCGGCCCGCCGGGGAATCGCGCCCTGCGTGTGCGTCGGTTCGTACCCGATGTGGTCGGTTCCCAGGTCGACCTCGACGCTCCAGCCGTCCTCGTCGGCGGTCAGATCGAAGTGCGTCTGCTTGGTGCCCATGGCCTCTACGAATCCCGGAGCGAGACGGACCGACGCCTGCTCACCCGCGCCCATCATGCGCACCGCGCAGGGGGTCTGTCGGGCGGGTGCGCCCTCTGGATTCGCGGCGCCCACCTCCACGAGCACCCACGCCTCCGAAGCGCCGGGCCGCTCTCCCAGGACCGGCACGCGGGCCTGGGTGGCGGACCGCATGAACAGCGCGTGGGTGCCCTCACCGATGGGGGGAGCGGCAGCCAGGGCCGTGGTGATGAGCAGTCCGGTCAGCACGTCGTGTCCCGCAGGAGTGGGCATCGACGCCAGACCCTGTGCAGGCAGTCTGGACAGGGCGTCGAGCGAGTATGGGCAGGCGCCACGAGACTACCTGTGATCGGGCCTCTCCTGCAGGATCACGTCATCTCGGCGGTGTCCCACGCCGCCCTGCGCAAGTGGCCATCACCACGGGCTCCGGGCCCGTTCGCACCTCCATGCGGGGCGGCCCGTCCTCCGGCACGCGCCCCGGGGGCACGCAGCAGCGGGTCGATCCATGGACGACATCGGACTCGGATATCCATGATGACCAGCTGCAAATACGATTTTCACGGATCCGACCAGCTTGACGCGACCGTCAGCCCGCGGCGGACATGCCGTGGAAGATGGGCATGTGGCGTCCAGGCACGCGGTGCGCACCGGTCCGGATCGGCGGCGGTCGCGTGCCGGCGCCGACCCGCCGTTGGGCCTCCGATCCCCTGGGGGCTGGACCGCCACGGTTCGGCGCGACGGCACGGTCCCGTCATGAACAGGGCTCATCATGGAATCAAATCCATCCATTGGATGCACGAATGCCGACCGCCTACGGTGCCTGGACGAGGAGGCCGCGATGCGCATGGTGACCGATCCCCTTCTGCTGGCCGTCGCGCTGGGCCTGCTCCATCCGGCGGCGTTGCAGGTCGAGGAAGACCCCAGCGGAGAGCAGGTCCCACCGCCCATGCTGGCATCGGTGCTCGATGCGGCGCCGGCATCGGGTCCGG
>JAYYRS010000064.1:0-12736 GCA_036126975.1 Myxococcota bacterium | reverse complement strand
CCCGTCAGGACGTAGTCGGCGCCAAGCGAGAACGCAGCGTGCGCGGCCGCGGGATCCCCGATCCCTCCTGCGCCTCCGACGCGGACGACGACCCCCTCAACGGCGTAGCCCTCCTCCGCGGCGACCCGATCCCGAAGACGCAGCAGCGTCGGAAGCAATACGACCAGCGGGCGACGGTCCGTGTGTCCACCGGAGTCGGCCTCCGCGGTGATGTCCTCGGCCATCGGAACGCGCGCCGCGAGTCGCGCCTGCTCGCGCGTCAGTGCACCTGCCTCGACGAGCTGCTCCACCAGCTTTCGTGGCGCCGGTCGCATGAAGGGTTCCGCCACCTCCGGGCGGCTCACCTTGGCGAACACCTTGTGGGGCGTGACGATGCGTCCGCCCTCTTCCCGAATGCCCGTGAGCCGGTAGCGAACGATCGCCGGCGTGAGGCGCATGAAGGCGCTCGCGGACACCCGCTTCACCCCGTGCTTCAGGTACAGATCGACGGTGCGCTCCTCCACGTCCGGCTCTGCGGGGTTGTGGAGCAGATTGGCCCCCCATGGGTTGTCCCCGAGTCGGTCTGCGAGGGCCGCGACGCCCGCTTCGACGTCAGCCACTGGCAACCCCCCAGCCCCGAAAAATCCGAGCAGGCCGGCGTCCGACATCGCGGAGACCAGTTCGACCGACGCGATCCCACCCGCCATGGCGCCCGCGACGAGGTTCCCGCGGACCCCATGGGCCACCCGGAAGCTGGCTGCCCCGAGTCCCGTGGGGGTGACGGCAGGCACGGCAATCGGCCCACCGGCGGGTGCGTCGACGAGGCCCTCTCCTCCGAGGGCCAGCGGGCGGGTCGGATCATGCAAGGCCGCGATGGGGTCAGCGAGATTGTCCGCGGCAGCCAGTGCCGCGGGCACAGCGCCAAGCCCACCCAGCCGCGCACCGCCGTCCGGGGCGACGTCGAGTCGTTCTTCGTAGGTGGGGCCCTCCGCCCAGCGCACGCGCATCCGGACGACGCCCTCGACGCGCGCAAGCTCCAGCTGCACGGGGTCGTCCGAAAGCTCGATCCGGTCCCCTTCTCCCAGCGCAGCCGCCAGTGCGGACACTCCGTGCGCTTCCACGGCCGTTGTCAGTCCTCCTCCTTCGCCGTCGGCATCGGCGGGATCTCCGCCGGCGGGAACATAGCGGCAGCGCGCAGCGCCGTATGCGGCGCAGGCGCGGGGGGCGAGTTCGGTCCGAGCCATGGGGGCCTCCTCCGGGGAGGGCCCGCTAACCCGAACACTCCCGACGCCGGGCCGCGAGCAGCCCCGCGAGCAGACCGGGGAGGGCCGCAGCGCCAAGCGGAACCGTGCTGCACCGCCCCTTCCCATCGTCTTCGTCCCCGTCTGCGTCTTCTTCGTCGCAGTCGGGATCCAGCCCCTCACAGAAGGAATCGCAGACTCCGTCGCCGTAGCGACCATTGATCTCGCAGAAATCCCGGGTTCCATGGACGGACTCGACCTGGTCCGTCACCCACTCGTACACGACGTCCGCCCGCGTACTGCCCGACAGGAAGAGACAGCCCGAATCGCCCCAGGAATGCACGGCCCACTGCTCGTATCGGCCGTCCTCCGTCTCTACGACCTGCGGCCCCCCGGAGTCGCCGGAGCAGATCTGTCCCTCATCGTCTCGGGTGTCGTTCTCCGACAGCAGGAACATGTCGTCGATCTCGTCCAGCGTGATGCTCGTCGAGCGCTTCACGCCCGAGCCCGCTCCCGCGCTGCTCGTCACGCCGAATCCGATGGACGTCATCTCTGCGCCGAGCAGGTCCTCACCCAGCTCGGCCCGGCGCAGCCAGAAGGGCTCGATATCATCGGGCGCATCTTCTTCGAGAACCAATACGGCAACGTCGTATTCACCCAGAGAGCCGCCCGGGGTCCCTTCCAGTTCGACGTAGTCGGGATGGACCATCAGGTCCGCGAATCCCAACGTGGCGTCTGGTTCGTCCACGCTCGGACCGAAGAAGGCCGAGCCCGCAGACACGACCAGTTCGAGCGGGATGTCCGCGCCACAATGGGCTGCCGAGAGGACGACCCGGGGCGTGATCAGGCTGCCCGTGCAGGCACTGAATGTCTGGCTTCCGAAGGCCGCACCCAGCGCGACCGTCGCCATGTATCCGTCTTCCCGTTCCCCATTCACGATGGGGGGTGGCGGGGCTGCTGCGATGGCGGAACGGGACAGCAGGGAGACCGAAATTGCGAGCAGCGAGACCACGGAAGCACCTCCGCAGGCCCCTTATCCCCTGCCCGTGTCAACGGCAGAACCCGCCCCCTCAGACGTCCACCTCTTCGACCAGGGCCATCCACTCCATGATCTCCCGGAAGCGTGTCTGCGGATCCTTGCCCATGAGGTCGCTGACGACCTTGTCGGTCTCCAGCTGGGCTCCATCGGGGATCTCGACCTGCAAGAGACGCCGCTTGTCCGGGTCCAGCGTGGTCTCGTACAGCGTCTTGGGCATCATCTCGCCCAGACCCTTGAACCGGCTGATCTCCGGTCGGGCTCGCGGCGGGAGCCGGCCCAGGATTCGATTGCGCTCCGACTCGTCGCGTGCCCACCACGTCTGCTTGCCCCAGTCGATCCGATACAGGGGGGGCTGCGCAATGTAGATGTGCCCTGCATCGATGAGCGGCTTGAAATAGCGGTAGAAGAACGTGAGCAGAAGCGTGCTGATGTGGTGACCGTCCGAGTCGGCATCCATGAGCAGGATGACCTTCCCGTACCGGAGCCGGGTCGCGTCCAGGTCCTTGCCGATGCCGCAACCCAGGGCCTTCACGATGTCGCTGAGCTCATTGTTGCCGAGCACCTTCTTGAGGCTCGCCTGCTCCGCGTTCAGCACCTTGCCCCGGAGCGGGAGGATGGCCTGTGTCTTCCGGTCCCTCCCCTGCTTTGCGGAACCACCGGCCGAGTCTCCCTCGACGATGAATATCTCCGATTCGTCCGGCTTCGTGCTGGAGCAATCCGCCAGCTTGCCGGGGAGATTGAGCCGCCGGTTCACGGCGGACTTGCGCCGGACCTGCTCGGTCGCAGCGCGACTTGCCTGGCGGGCCTTTGCCGCCATGACGATGCGATGCAGGATGGCATCGGCCTGCGAGCCATGGGTATTCAGCCACTGCTCCAGCTCTGCTCGCACTGCGGCTTCGACCGTTGCACGCACCTCGGGGTTGTTGAGTTTGTCCTTCGTCTGCCCCTGGAACTGGGGCTCGTGGACGAACACCGAGCAGATAGCGACCACGCCTTCGCGGATGTCGTCTGCGGTCAGCTTCACGCCCCGGGGGAGGCTGACATCGTGGGTCTCGACGTAGTTGCGCACCGCCTTCACGATGCCGTCTCGCAACCCCTGCTCGTGGGTGCCGCCGTCCCGGGTGGGAATGCCATTCACGAAGCTCTTGAAGCTCTCCCGCGGGCGATCGGTCCATGCCAGTGCGAGGTCGATGCGCGGGTCCGCCTCCCGAGACACGCTGAAACCTTCATCCGTGGTCGGTTCGCACTGCAGACGCTCGACCTGGGCGGCGAGGTAATCCACCACCCCGCCATCATGCTTGATGTCTTCGCGGCGATTTCCCACCTCGTCCTTGAAGACGATCCGCAAGCCCTTGTTGAGGAAGGCACTCACCTCGAGATGCTCGAAGATCGCATCTGCATCGAACACGAAGTCGCCAAAAATCTCGGCATCGGGCGTGAACTGGATGCGCGTGCCCGTACCGCGGGCCGGACCGCTTCGGACGAGCTCGGAGGTGACCCTGCCCCGCGCATAGGTCTGGCGCCATTCGCTCCCGTCGCGTCGGATGGGGGCCACCATCGACTCCGAGAGCGCGTTCACCACGCTGGAGCCGACACCATGGAGACCACCCGAGGTGATGTAGCTGCCCTGGTCGAACTTGCCGCCCGCATGAAGCGTCGTGAGGATCACCTCGATGGCGGGGCGTCCCGCCTTCGGATGGATGTCGATGGGGATGCCGCGGCCATTGTCCGTCACGGTCACGGTCCTTCCATCCGCCTCGAGCGTCACGCGGATGGTGGTTGCATACCCGTTGATGGCCTCATCCACGGAGTTGTCGACGATCTCCCAGACGAGATGGTGCAGACCTTCCTTTCCCGTCCCTCCGATGTACATCCCGGGCCGCTTCCGGACCGGCTCCAGGCCTTCGAGGACGGCAATCGCGCTGGCATCGTAGTCGGGCTGCTGGGTCGTGGGCATGGCCTACTCCTCCGACGCGGCGAAGACGACATCATCGCGGTGGACATCCTGCTGCCAGGTCACGAACCGGCCGCGGCGCAGCACCGCGCGTCCCTTTCCGGCTCGGCTGGCCTCGAACTTGTTGGGGCGCACGACCTCGTCGCGGCCATTGCTGGTGGTCACGAGACATCCCTCCATGCGGTCGCGGGAGAGGCTGAAGGCGAGGACCCGGTCGTTCGGCTCAAGCTTGATGGCGAGGACGCCCTTGCCTGCGCCCTTCAGCAGATTCGCCTGCTCGACGGGGAAGGTGAGCGCACGCCCTTTCTCGGTGGCGATGCTGACCTGCTCGGTGCCATCGGAGACCCAGGCGGCGACCAGCCCATCGGGCCGCTTGCCCGGCCGTGCGAAACGGCGTCCGGTCCGGTTTGAGACGGGCTGCAGCGCCGCCAAGGAGGCGCGGATGATGCGACCCGCGCGGGTCACGGCCACGAGGTGGGGAGGAGATGTATGGACGTCCAGTGGGAGTCCGAGCTGCGACGGCTTCCCTGGCAACGCCCGGGGATCGTGGACCGCGACCCCGACGACGCGTTCTCCATCAGCAAACTTGAAGTGCCGCTGGATGGGCTCGCCGTACCCGGTGGTCGCTGGCACGTCGTCCAGACGCATCGTGTAGGCACCTCCGAGGTCGGTGATGAACGTCACCGACGTCTTGGTATTGCCAATGGACAGCCAGCCGACGCTGTCCCCTTCACGGGTGCGGATCTTCTCGATGTCGGTGAAGCTGCCCTGGCGCTTGATCCACCCGTCGCGAGTGACAATGAGGAACGTGTCCTCCGCAACGATGTAGTCCGCTTCATTGAACTCCAGGTCGCCTGCCGATTCGCCGAGGATCGTCGTCCGGCGTCGCTCGCCGTATTCCTTCCGGACTTCAAGGAGTTCGTCCTTCACGACGCGCCAGAGCTCGGAGGGCGATGCCAGGATCGCTTCAATCTCGGCGGCCTGCCGGCGCAAGCTGTCCAGCTCCTCGAGCATCGCGAGGATCAGGCCGCGCGTGAGCCGGTAGAGCTGCATCTCGAGGATCTTCTCGGTCTGTGCATCTGATAGGTCGAAGCGCTCGATGAGCCGCTCGTGGGCATCCCGCCGTCCCTCACTGGCGCGGATGAGTGCGATGGCCTCGTCGAGCGCGTCGAAGAGGATCGCGAACCCCTCGAGGATGTGGATCCGCTCCCGCAGCTTCTCCAGCTCGTATCGGAAGCGGCGCTCCACGGTGGCGTAGCGGAAGTCCAACCAGAAACGGAGGATCTCTCTCAGGTCCGCGCGCAGGGGAACGCTGGGGAGGCCCTCCTCATCCCCGGGCACCAGGCAGGTCAGGTTCACCGGGAAGTTGATCTGCAGCGGCGTGTGCTTGCAGAGGAACGCCATCGCGGCTTCCTGGTCCTGCGGCTTCCGAAGCTCCAGCACGACCCGGACATCTTCGGTGGACTCGTCTCGTACATCGACGAGCTGCGGCACCTTGCGGTCCGCAATCAGCCCACCGATCTTCTCCACCATGGTCGCCTTGTTCACGGCGAAGGGGATGGCGGTGATGATGATGAGATGCTTTCGCCCCACCTTCTCGTAGGCCCACTCCCCTCGGAGACTGATGCTCCCGCGACCGGTCTCGTAGACCTTGCGCAGCTCCTCCCGTGTGTTGAGGATGGCGCCCCCTGTGGGGAAGTCCGGGCCCTTCAACTTCTTGCACAGCCGCGCCACGCCGACGTCCGGATCGTCGACCAGCAGGACGGCTGCATCGATGACCTCGCGGAGGTTGTGCGGCGGGATGCGGGTCGCCATCCCGACCGCGATGCCTTCGGAGCCATTCACCAGCAGCTGCGGGAAGCGCGCCGGCAGGACGACCGGTTCCTGGTGCTGCCCGTCGTAGTTGGGTCGGAAATCGACCGTGCGCTGTCCGATCTCGCTGAGCAACTCCACCGCGATGTGGCGCAGGCGACACTCCGTGTACCGCATCGCGGCGGCGCTGTCGCCATCCATGCTGCCGAAGTTGCCCTGTCCGTCGATCAGCGGATGGCGAAGCGAGAACGGCTGCGCCATCCGGACCATCGCATCATAGATGCTGCTGTCGCCGTGGGGGTGGTACTTCGCCATCACTTCGCCCACGACTGCCGCGGACTTTCGGTACCGCTTGTCCGGGCCGAGGGAGAGGTTGTGGTGCATCGCGTAGAGAATGCGGCGCTGCACGGGCTTCAAACCGTCGCGAACGTCGGGAAGCGCACGTGCCGTGATGACCGAGAGTGCGTAGTTCAGGTAGCGCTGTCTCGTCGCCAGATGGAGGGCGACCGACTCGACGTCGGAGGAGGGCTGCATGGCGGACGGGGGGAGAAGGGCGAGGAGCGGAGGGGCGCCGCCGAGGAGGGAGGGGGGAGGCGCCGCGAAGTCAGGGGACCCTGGAGGACGTCAAGGCTGACGCGTCAAGTCCCGCTTGTCCGAGTGTAGCGCACGACCGCACCTCCACGCGAGATGGGCTCACCCCCGCCCATCAGTTCCGCTTGTCGTACGCCTCGCGCGAAACGTCCTGCCAGCCGTCACGGGAGTAGCCGCAGGCCTCCATGGGCCGGGCAAGGATCACCGGGATCTGTCTCTTGTCGACTTCGTCGGTCTTCTTCTGCACGGGCAGCGCGGCCGCCTTGTTCAGCCACCGCCGGCCTTCGGACGCCGAGGCCGCGTCGCCGTCCCGGTGGGCCTTGCAGAGCAGACTGACGCCGAGTTCCTTCTGAACCTCGATCCGCTGCGGACTGTCCTGCACTGCCTTCCGCAGCCAGCTGATTGATTTGTCGATGTCGCCCTTGGTCCCGGTCAGCAACTTCACCACCGTCCAGTCGGGGCACAGCCGATAGAACTGTCCGAGGGCGAAGTACACGTCGCCGGGCAGCGAGCTCGTGTCGTTGGACGCCCGGTAGGTGTAGCCGGCATTGGCGGCCTTCATCCAAGCGTCTTCGATGTCATCGGCCATGAACAGGCTCGAGAGCACGCCCTTGGCTGTTGCCTTGCGGCCCATCGCCGTCCCGTACCAGTGGAGGAGTGCGCCGTGCCCAGGATTCTTGTCAAGGCCCACCGTGACGAGCTGCTCCATCTTCTCGTACATGAGGATCCGCTCCGCCGGCGTGGCCCCCTGCTCAGCGAGCATCTCTCCTTCGGAGTAGATGTTCCGGGCCCTCCGCCAGATGGCTTCGGCGTCCCCCGGCGATGCAACGAGATGACGGTCGAGGACCGAGTTGGAGGCCCCGAAGTCACCCGCCGCCCAGAGGTCCTCGCCCTCTGCGACCAGTGGGGGGAGGGCAGGCGCTGCGAGGGCAGCGGAGGCGAGAAGCATCACAGGCGTCATTGTCCATCCTGGTGGGCGGCTCCCGCAGCGTATCCGGTCGACGTCCCGGGACGCCGCCCGGGCCTGCGCGGGACACAGCACGGAGGCGAGTGGGGTTCAGTCCTCGCGATGTTTCAGTGGCTTCTCCGATTGTTGGGCTTGGCGAAGGATCCGCCAGCCGCTCCTGCTCTTCCCGACGGCCTCCAGACGGTCGAGGTCGAGGTCGAGGTCGAACCTGCCGGTCCTGCCCCGGCAGCGCACTCGCAAGCCGCGCCCGCGGCCGGGCCCGGTGTACCGCGCATCGATCTGCCCGCTGGCGCGTCGGTTCCGCCCCCTTGGGCGACGGGGCACGTGGTCCCGGGCATCGACTGCGACCTCCTGCAACGGTCCCTGCTGAAGCATCTGCGGGACCTCAAGGAAGAGGCCGAGGAGCCCGGAGACACGGCGCTCGTGGAACGCCTCGAGGAGATGGTCGCGTCCGACCAGCTGGACCTTCCGCCCTTCCCCGCTGTCGCCCGTGAACTCGACGAACTCCTCAAGCAGACGACGACGGACATCCTCCAGATCGCACGCGTCGTCGAGCGCGACCCCGGCATGGTCAAGCGGGTGTGGACCCACGCACGCAGTGCGATGTACAGCTCGCCGCCTCGCTCCCTTCACCACGCCGTCGCACGGGTCGGGCTCGACGCCCTCTGGCGAATCGGCATGAGCGTCTGCTTGAACGACACCGTGTTCCGGGTCGAAGGCTACCAGCACGAGGCCGACCGCGTACGAGGCCACGGAATCATCTCTGCCGAGGTGGCAGCCGCACTCGGCGGCGTCAGCCGCGGAAGCCTCTACATGGCCGGTCTGCTCCACGATGTGGGAAGACTCATCGTCCTGCGGGCCGCCAGCGAAGGCCATCGGAGGGGAACCGCTCGGCCGGATTTCCTCGAGGTCGTGGTCGCGCGGACCCGGACATGGCTGAGTGTCCTTGTGGCTGTAAGCTGGGGGCTTCACGAAGAAGTCGCCCGGGCCATCGCGTTCCACTTCGACCCCGAGGCAGCACCACCGGAAGACGTCCGCCCCTCCAGCATCGTCCGAGCGGCAAGCATCGCCGCCCACGCCACCGGGTTGTCGCGGGCCGGCGTGTCGGCCGAGGGCAGCGACCCCGCGGAGGAGATCAGAGCCCTCGGGCATGACGCCGTGGTGGCCCTCGAACTCGCTTCGGAGATCATGGACCAGCTGGCCGACGCGGAAGGGGACGAGCAGGATTTCGCTGCACCCTGAAGCGGGCTCCGTTCAGCGCCCCACCCTGGCTGCGCGAACACCGGACCCGACGGTCGACGCCGCCCGGTCCGTGCACACCCGCGAATCAGCTCCGGATGAGCGACATGAACTCCCGCCGGGTGGTCGGGTCGTCGCGGAACACGCCGAGCATGCGGCTCGTGATCATGGATACACCCGGCTTGTGGACGCCGCGCGTCGTCATGCACTGGTGTTGCGCCTCCACGACCACCGCCACTCCAAGCGGGTCGAGCACCTCCTGGATGGTGTTGGCGACCTGCGCCGTCATCTTCTCCTGGATCTGGAGACGCTTCGCGTACACCTCGAGGACGCGGGCGAGCTTCGAGATGCCGACGACGCGGTGTCTCGGCAGGTACGCGATGTGGGCCTTGCCGATGATCGCCACCATGTGGTGTTCGCAGTGGCTTTCAAAGCGGATGTCCTTCAGCACGACCATCTCGTCGTACCCGTCCGTCTCTTCGAACGTCCGCGCGAGGAGGTCCACCGGGTCTTCCTGGTACCCGATGAAAAACTCCTCGTAGGCCCGTTCGACGCGATCCGGGGTCCCAAGCAGACCTTCCCGGTTGGGGTCGTCGCCTGCCCAGCGGATCAAGGTCCGGATCGCTTCCTCCGCGGACTCGCGCGACGGGCGCCGCTGTGCTGCAGCGGCCCGCTCATCTGCGAGCGCATCAACCAGCTTCATCTCTGCCATCGTACACCTGCCTGTTCCTGCCTGGCGACCGCCAGCGCCCGAGACGCCGGGCTTGCGCAACAGTCCTACCCCGGTTCGGAGCCGCGCAAAGGCAAACTATGCACAACGTCACTCTCGGACAAGGGAAAACGTCCTCCTGCCGGTGCTTTACGGCGCCCAAAACTATGTGCGCACTGTGTGCGTGAGAGGGTCTCAGGAACGCCATCGCCCCGGGCGCTGGGCCATGGCAGCCTGGACGGCATCGAGGTCGAGCATCGTCCAGCTCGCGGATGGATCGGTCAGAGCATGCCAGTCGCGATCCGCACTCGGGCGGGAGAACACCCGCGCCCTGCGCTTGCGGAACGCGTGTCCGGCCTCGACTGTGAAGAGGGCATCTCCATCCATCAGCCATCCGCTCCGGTCCACGAACACCAGCACCGAGTAGCCCTCGACGAGGTCCGGTCGCAGCTCGCCCGTGGCGGGGCTGCCGGTCGGCCGCTCGACCCGGAACTCCGCAACTCGCGGGACTCGCCGCCCGCGGTAGGACTCGTGGACCGCCAAGGTCACGACCGTATGCGCGGTGGCACCGGCGCCCTCCGTGCGCGTCGTGAGGATCTCTCCGACATGGACCGCACGTGCGTGCTCCTGGTAGCGCCCCAGCAACGATGCGGCCTCCCGGCGGGAGGCCTCGAGGGCCGCGGAATCCTCCGGCGCATATGGCAGCTCCATGGACGCGAGGTCGGGCGCGGATGCCGTGACCAGCGTGGGTTCGAAGGCGACCTCGGCAGGTGCGGCTTCCGAAGCCAGCGCGGCGGAGATGGCGAACGTGAGGGGGAGGAGCGTCATCATGGTGTCCCGGGCAACGGAATGATGGGCGATGTACTTGAGGGGCGATCCTCAGCTGGGCGCCGCGGTGGCACCCCAGGGCCGCCGCCACGACCGAGGCAGGCAGGCCGGAGTCCGGGGTCGGCCTGCGGGCCGCTTCGCCCCCGTCCGAGGACGCCCCCGTCAGCGCGGACCGGCCCGTGCGTGCGATACCGAAAAGGCCGCCCCCCGTCGCGCTCCGCTGCATGCAGGAAGCGCCAGTCGGAAGAGGTCGCGGAACGCGACGGGAGACGGCGTTGATTGGTTCTGCCCTGCCGCACCGCATCGGCGGGTGCGGGAAGCACCCGTCGGGAGGGGATGCCGGTGCGGTGCGGAGGGCGGTGCTTCGTCGATCATGGAAACGGAATCCCCGCCTCCCGCCATGAGGCCTGGAACAAAGAAAATCAGGCCAGCCCGTTGCAGGAACGCTCAGAATGTCCATGAGGACGCACGATCGCGACAAAAAATTTCCTCGACCAGGCCGACGCCGACGCCGCCGGACTCGTCCGGCAACCAACGCGGCGGCGCCGACATCCCCCGGGCGGTCTGGTCCCTGACGCTCCCAGGCCTACTGCTGGCATCGGGTGCAGAGGAATGTCGCGCGGCCGGATTGCACGGTTCGCACCAGACGGGACCGACACCGCGGGCAGGGCTCGCCGGCCCTGCCGTACACCTTGAAGGGGTTCGGCCCCCCATGCTGCACGTAGACGATCTCCTCTCCAACCTCGGCAGCCAGGGTGTCGTCGATCCACGCCCGCACGCCGCTCATCAGGGCGGACCAGTCTGCATCCCGGAGTCCCGGTACGGGTCGATCCGGCGCAACCCGGGCGCGCCAGCAGGCCTCGCTGGCTCCGATGTTCCCGATGCCTGCGACACGCCGTCCGTCCATGAGTGCCGGTTTCACGGGACCCCGCTTCCCCGCGAGCGCGGCGGCGAGCCACGCCCCGTCGCGTGGCATCGGCCACGGCTCGGGCGCAGGCGCGTGCTCGGACAGGAAGGAAGCGAGTGCATGCGCGGGTACCAGCCACGCCTGCCCGAGGCGCCGGACATCCTCGAATGCCACCGCGGTCCCATCGTCGAGCCGGAGGCGGAGTCGCGGCATGCGGCGCCCCGCCTCCGAACGAACCAGCTTCCCTGTCATCCGGAGGTGGACAACCAGGCAGGACCTGCCGAGTGGAATCAAGCAGAGCTTGGCCCGTCGCTGGACCGGTCCGACCTCCGCACCAGCGACAGACGCCGGGTCCCCGGTGCGGAGCACCGACGGGTCTTTGACCTCGAGTGCGACGACCCTGCGACCGGTCGTCCAGCGAGCGACATTCCGGCAAGTGGACTCGACTTCCGGCAGCTCGGGCACGGCGGCTCCGTGGGTGTCGGATGGTGTCCGAATCTCCGGCGGGGTGTCGGACGATCCACGCCCTCCCGGACGTCCCCCCCTGCCTATCGGCTGGCACGGCTCCTGCATCCCCGCAGAGCAGGATGCAGACACTCCCTCCCCTCCCCGGCCGCGGTAGGCTGCGCCCCATGGCGTCATCCTGGTCCCGTCCGCTCATCCGCGTGATTGCCATGCTGGCAGCCGTCTGCATGTTCACGTGGCCGCTCGTGCTCGACCCGGGCGCCATGCTGCTCGGCATGCCCACGATCGATGCCCAGGACACGGTCACCCTCCGGGGATTGACCGCCGACCTGCTCGCCCCTCCCTGGGACTGGCCCGACAGCGACCGCGTGTTCTGGCCAGCGGGGTACCCGATCGGGCTCCTCACGCCAAATCTCCTGGACCACCTGACCGCAGCTCCGCTTGTATGGCTGCTTCCCTTTCCCCTGGCCGACAACATCTGGTGGATGGCGGTGCTCGTCCTCAACGGCCTGTGTGCCCATCGACTCGGGCGCGCCGTTGGCGGCTCGGAGGGGGCGGGGTGGCTCGCCGCCGCCGCACTCCTCACGAGCGAGCCGCTCCTGCGGGAAGCCAACTTGCACCATGCACCCCAGGCCATGCTGCTGTGGGGTCCTCTGTATGTGGACGCCGTGCTCCGACTCCGCCGTACCGACCGACCCGCGACCGCCTGCCTGGCGGGCGCGTGGCTGGCTCTCGCCGGACAGTCCTATTGGTACTACGGCCTGTTCCTCGGACTGGGCACCCTTCCGCTGCTCGCCGGCATCCGCTTGCGGACCCTGCTCGTGTTGGGTGGTGTCGCGGCTGCGTTCTGCGCACCCGTTCTGCTGCCCCAGCTGCTTTCATGGGATGCCCGCCCCCTCACAAGCGGCGCGACCGTCCCGCCGCCCACCACCGCCCACTCATCCTTCGATGCCATTCCCGCGGACCAGGTCTTCAGTGCCATGCACGGCAACGACCTGCTGTGGT
>JAYYRS010000063.1:0-3100 GCA_036126975.1 Myxococcota bacterium | reverse complement strand
AGGCCACGGTCGTCCAGGGAGGTTCCGTCGTCGGAATCCTGGGAGAGGTACACCCCGCGGTGCTCAAGCGAGCCAAGATCAAGCGGGCTCGGCCGTGCTACTTCGAGGTCTCGGTGGATGCATTGCATGCGGCAAGGGTGGACCTGCCCTACGCGGATCCATCGGCTGCCCATCCGCTTTCCCGGAGCCTCGCGTTCAGCCTGCCGCCCCGCTTCGAAGCCGAGCGCATCGTCGATACCCTCCGCGCAGCCGGCCCCTCCGCACTGGAGTCGGTGGGCATCACCGACCGGTTCGATCATGAGGAGGGCGGGGTTGCCATGCGGGCGATCACGTTCGACCTGACATTCGACAACAGCGACCAGTCCCTCTCGGCCGATGCCGTGAACGAGACCCTGCGTGCACTGCAGGAGGCCGTCGTGGCCGCGCACGGTCCGGCAGGCGTCGCCATTCGCTGAGCGCGGATGTGCGGCCGCGACGCGCATGCTTCCGGGACCCGGATGCCGCGGAGGCGCGCGGTAGAGTCTCCTCCCGTGCCCCGCACCGTCCCGAGCACGCCATGAACGAAGACACCGCCAGCGACCTGCGACCCATCGACACCCGCTTCACGCTGGGTCGCTCGATCACCCGGTCGCAGCAGGCCTTCTTCGACCATCACGGCTTCATCATCTTCGGGCAGGTCGCGAGCCCGACCGAGCTGGCCGCGATGACCGCCGAGCTCGACCGGATCCAGGCCGAATGGCACGCTGCCGGCCGCACCCATGTCAATGGCGTCCCGATCTACTGGCAGGAGGACCCGGACGGACAGCCGTTCATTACGCGGTTCACCTTCAGCAGCATGTTCTCCTCCGTCATCCGGGACTTCGTGCTCGACCCGCGGTTCGAGCCGATCCGGCTCATGGTCGACCCCGAGGCACGGGTCGGACACGACGAGAAGGACGGAGTCGTCGTCAATCGGTACGTCCAGGGCCCCCGGAACGGCCGGCCGCGGCTCGGCTGGCACACGGACGGCCTGCGCGACCTGTTCTACGGCCGCATGCCGCAGGCCATGTACAACGTCGGACTCCACTTCGACCGCATCACGGCCGCTGACGGCGGCCTGCGGCTCATCCCCGGCTCCCACACGCAAGGCCTGTGGTCCATGATGTTTCGAAAGCCGTATTTCATCAGTCATGCTGCCGATGCAGCAGAGATTGTCATCGAGACCCATCCCGGGGACCTCACCGTCCACGATGGTCGGCTCTGGCACCGGGTGGCCGCAAGCGAGAAATCCGGCTGGGCCAGCCTGCGACGCAGCCTGTACGTGCCCTACCAGACCGGTCCGCACGAGCCGAAATCCGATGCCAGCCCCACGCAGGGCTACCAGCGTCTCGCCCAGTTCCAGCGGTGGCTTCTCCGACGACGCTGACTGCGCCATGGTCCCCGATGGGGTCGTCGGGCGCGCGGGCGGCTCAGCTGGCAGGCCGAGGCGCCTGCAGCCCGGCGCAGTGCTGCCGGGTCGCCGTGGCGCAGGGCGTCCCGATGATGAGCATTCCCGCAGGTCGTCGGTGGCCCAGTCTGCAACCGGCGATTAGCTGCACCTCCCGCGCTCCGCGCGATGCGGCACCCATCCCGCCGACGACCGGCGGCCCGCCGCCCCCAGACGAGAGGAAAACGTGAGCGAAGAGAAGGACGAGACCGTCCAGGATTCCGCTGAGGCCATCGCGCCCGCCGTCGAAGCGACCCCCGAGGCCGCCGCCACCGAGGCAGCGAGCGCCGCCGAGGCCGACAGCGACACCCCCACCACCGATGACGGAGACGACGCCCCCGTCGGCAACACCCGGCTGGTGACCGATTACATCTCCGACCGCGCATTCGCGGACTTCCCCCTGGCGCCCGAGGTGCTCAAGGGCATCGAGGAGAAGGGCTACACGGTCGCCACTGGCGTCCAGGCCGCCACCATCGAGCCTGCACTGGCCGGCCGCGACCTCGTGGTGCGCTCCAAGACGGGGACCGGAAAGACCGCGGCGTTCTGCATCCCGATGGTCGAGGGCATCCCAGCGGGCCACCGCAAGCCGGCAGCCATTGCCCTGGCACCGACCCGCGAGCTGGCTCGCCAGGTCGCCGCAGAGTGTGCCGCGATCGCGAAATACAAGGACCTCCGGGTTGCCGTGATCTACGGCGGTGTCGGCTTCGGCGAACAGGAGGCGGCGCTCCAGGAGGGTGCCGAGATCATCGTCGGGACGCCCGGGCGGATCCTCGACCACATCCGTCGCGGCAACCTGGACCTCTCCGAAGCCATGTACGCCACTCTCGACGAGGCCGATGAGATGCTCGGGATGGGCTTCTTCGAAGACGTCACGAAGATCCTAGACCAGACGCCCGAGAGCCGGCAGTGCCTGTTCTTCAGCGCGACCGTCGACAAGCGGGTCCGCTCGCTCATCCACCGGTACGCCAAGGAGCCGGAAGACATCCGCCTTTCGACCGACACCGACAAGGTCGACGGCATCACGCACGTGCTCTACGAGACCAGCCCGAGCTTCCACAAGGCCCGCGCCCTGCTTGCCATCATCGATCAGGAGGAGCCCTCCTCTGCGATCGTGTTCTGCAATACGCGGGAGGACACGGCGACCGTGGCCACGTACCTGGACCGCCAGGGCCTCGACGCGGAGCTCATCTCCGGCGAGCTTCCCCAGAAGAAGCGCGAGCAGGTCATGGGCCGGGTCAAGAAGGGCAAGACGCAGTACCTCGTGGCCACGGACGTCGCGGCGCGCGGCATCGACATCAGCGACCTCAGCCACGTCATCAACTACTCCCTCCCCGACGACCCGGCGGTCTACATGCACCGGACGGGCCGCACCGGACGGATCGGCAAGAAGGGAATCGCCATCTCGCTTGCGGGAGGCCCGGACCTCGGCACCCGGACGACGCTCGAGAAGCAGTTCGAGATTGACTTCGTCTACAAGACGCTGCCGACCCCCGAGGAAGCCGCGAAGGCCAACGTCGACCGCCAGGCCAAGGTCATCCGAGAGGCGGCCCGCACGATCGCATTCGATGGCTACCTCGGAACCGTCCGGGAGCTGAAGAAGCGCAAGGACGGTGACATGCTGCTTGCCGCCGCCCT
>JAYYRS010000062.1:0-5501 GCA_036126975.1 Myxococcota bacterium | reverse complement strand
TCCTCCGCACCCGTGAGGGCGAGGCATTCATGGAGCGGTACGATGAGCGCAGGGAGCTGGCGCCCAGAGACATCGTCGCGCGAGCGATCGACTCCGAACTGAAGCGGTCGGGGGCGGACTGTGTGTACCTGGACATGACGCACATGAGCCGAAGCCAGGTTGCCCACCACTTCCCGAACATCGACGCCCGCTGCCTCGAGCTGGGGATCGACATGGCTGCCGATCCGATCCCGGTCGTACCGGCTGCGCACTATCTCTGTGGCGGGGTCCTCACGGACCTCCACGGCGAGACTGCGATCGAAGGGCTCTTCGCCGTCGGCGAGACCGCCTGTACTGGTCTGCATGGCGCAAACCGGCTCGCCAGCAACTCGCTGCTCGAGGCCGTTTCCTTTGCTGCGCACGCCGCAGCGCGCATGGAGGAACGGCTGGATGCTCCCATCTCCGACCTCCCGCTGCCCGTGTGGGACCCGGGCGATGCGACGGACTCCGACGAGCAGGTCGTGATCACCCAGACCTGGGACGAGATCCGCCGTCTCATGTGGAACTACGTGGGGATCGTCCGATCGAGCGGACGTCTTCGTCGCGCCCGGAAGCGGCTCGACCTGATCACCCGGGAGATCGAGTCCTACTACTGGGACTTCCGCATCACCGGAGACCTGATCGAACTCCGTAACCTGGCGACCGTGGCAGGCCTGGTGGTGGACTCCGCAATGAGACGGCGGGAAAGCCGGGGACTCCACTACACACTGGACTACCCCGAGCGAGACGCGCGGTTCCTGCATGACACGGTCCTGCAGCCGCGCACCTGAACCAGCGCATCAGCCAACGACGGGTATGGTGAGCGGGCCCGTGCCGACGAGCGCTTCAAGCTGGTCCACGGACTTCGGGACTGCCGCGGTGAGAACATCCGGTCCTGTCGCCGTGACGGCCACGTCGTCCTCGATCCGGATGCCGCCGAAGCCGGACCAGGCGCGGGCCGCGTCGAGGTTCACCATGCCCGAGAACCGTTCGGTCAACCGACGGTCCGCGAGGATGGCGGGCACGACATAGAACCCGGGCTCGATGGTGACGACCATCCCGGCCTCGAGGTCGACATCGAGGCGCAGGTACTCCGTTCCGAACTGGTCGGAGCGGGCCCGGCCCTCAGGGTACGCGGGGATGTCGCCGAAGTTCTCGAGATCATGAACGTCCAGCCCGATCAGATGGCCGACACCGTGCGGGAAGAACAGCGCATGGGAGCCGGACTCCACAGCGGCCTCCGGACTGCAGGTGAGCAGCCCCTCATCCACGAGCCAACGGGAGAGGACCAACGAGGCCGTGTCGTGGATCGCTCGATACCGCGTGCCGGGGCGAACCATGTCGATGCAGGCCTCCTGGGCAGCGAGCACCGCCTCGTACGCCGCCCGTTGGCGCGGGCTGAAGGTGCCGCTGACCGGCCAGGTCCGCGTCACATCCGTGGCGTACCCGCCCGCGGATTCGGCCCCCCCATCAAGCAGAAGCAGCTGCCCGTCTGCGAGCGTATTGGTGGCACGGAAGTTGTGGAGGACCTCTCCTCGCACCGTGAGGATGGGGTCATATGCGGCCGCGAGCCCCGCGGCGGTCAGCGTGCCTTCGAAGAGGGCGCGGAGATGCCGCTCGTGTCTGCCGGCCTTCGTCGCGCGCATGACCGCCCGGTGCGCTGCGTCGGTGACCACGGCGGCGGCCCGCATCTCCGCCAGCTCGGCGGCTCCGAGGCAGCGGCGCATGCGGATTACGGCATTGACGAGGCGAGGGTCGCCGTGGATGCGGCCGAACTCGAGAGCGGCTCCCGTGAGGCGACACAGCTGCTGGGTCCGTGCCGCGTCTGGGACCGGCAGGGAGAGGGGGGGAGTGGACAGGCGGGCCACCGTCGATTCCAGCTCCGCTGCGGGACGGACCCGATCGATGCCGTATCGCTCCGCCAGCGCCTCGAGCGTCTCCACGTGGCCGTGCCAGAGGGCGTCGTCGGCCTCTGGCGCAGGAAGGAACAGCGTCTCCTCTCCGCTGGCCAGCAACAGTGCGGCTCCCGGGACGTCACATCCGGTGAAGTACAGGAAGGTGCTGTCCTGTCGGAAGGGAAGATGCGTCATCGGGAGGTTGCGGGCGCGCACGCCATTGCCCACGAGGAGGACGGGTGCAGACACCGTGGCCTGCAGTCTCTTGCGCCGGTCGGCATGGAAGGCAGGGCTGGGCATGAGCACTCCGGAATGCCTCGGAGGCGGTGGCGCTGGCGTGCCTACTCGCCGAGCAGCTCGCGACGCCCCGTGAGGGCAACGAGTTCGTATCCCGCTTCGGCGAGCCGCTCCCGTGCTCCTTCCTCCCGGTCGACCACGACGATCACCTGGGCGACGACGAGGCCATTGGCCTCCACCCGCTCGATGGCACGGAGGAGGCTGCCGCCGGTGGTGACGGTGTCCTCGACCATCGCGACCCTGCCTCCATCTGGCAGGTTGGCCCGCCCCTCGACCCACAGCTTCAGGCCGTGGCCCTTCGGTTCCTTGCGGACCATGAAGCCCGATACGGGACGCCCCCGAAGGTGCGAGAGGGCCGCGACGGCGCCGGCAATGGGGTCCGCTCCTGTCACCGGGCCACCGACGCCGACGATGTCATCCTCGAGGAGGTCGAGCACCAGCTCGGCGATGGAGGCGGCACCCTCAGGATGAAGCGTGGTCTGCCGGGCGTCGACGTAGAAGTCGGACTCCCGGCCGCTGGCGAGGATGACCTTCTGGCGGCGCACGGAACGCTCGCGGAGGAGCGCGAGGAGGCGGTCGTGGGTGCTCATGCGTGGGCTCCATGGGTCGCCCATGTGGCGTCCATCCAGGTGATCATGTCGCGGATGACCGCTGCTCGCTCATTCTCGTTGAACAGCTCATGGTAGAGGCCGTCGTAGATCACTTCATCGACCTCTCCTCCCCAGTCCCGGGCCAGCCGTCGGGCAGCCTGGGGGTCGCAGATCCGGTCTCCCGTGCCAATCATCATGCGGAGCGGAATCCGTCCCTTTGGCGCATCGGCCATCACCCGCTGCTGTGCCTTCTCCATCTCCACACCCCAGCGGGCCGTGACCGTTCCGTAGACCAGCGGGTCGGCCTCGTATGCGCGCACAACATCCACGTCGTGCGTGAGGTTGGCCGTGTCCAGCTCCGTCGGGATGGACAGGGATGGCACGAGGCGGCTGGCGATCCGCGCTGCCATGTCCTTCCAGGCCGGCAGCGGTTCGGCGAGGGCAAGGAAGGGGTTCGATGCTGCCACGGCCACGCAGCGCGGCGTGATGGGTTCGCGGAGGGCGTCGAGTGTCACGAGTCCGCCCATCGAGTGCGCCACCAGCACGTAGGGTCGACCGACGACGACTGCGGCGGCCTGGACGTCCTCGACATACCGGTGCCAGAACTTGCAGTGTCCCGGCTTCCCCCGGGACTCCCCGTGGCCGCGCAGCTCGACGAGCGTCACACGCCATCCCGCGTCCACGAGAGCCTCGGCCACGTGGGTGTACCGGCCCGCATGCTCTGCCAGCCCGTGTACGATCAAGGCGTCTTTTTCACCACTGCCCCAACGGGCGAGTCGCAGATGGGTGCCGTCGTCGGAGGTGGCCTTCAGGAACTGCATGGGGTCTCCGGATGGCTCACAGCAGGGCGAGCGAGAGCCAGGGGAAGATCGCGATGAGCGCGAGGCATAGGAGCATGATCATGAAGAAGGGGACCACACCCCTGATGATGTCCACAACCGGTCTCTTGAACACGGTGCTCGCCACGAACAGGTTGATGCCCATCGGTGGCGTGAGGTAGCCGAGCTCGAGATTGACGATGAAGATGATCCCGAAGTGGATCGGGTCGATGCCGTAGCTGGCCGCAATCGGTGCGAGCAGGGGCGCGACGATCAGGATGGCGCTGATGATCTCCATGAACATGCCGAGGCCGAGCAGGAACAGGTTCACGAGGAGCAGGAACTGCCATTTGCTGGACACGTGGGCCTGCAGCCAGGCGGCAGCATTCTGCGGAATGTACTGCTCGCTGATGAACTTGTTGAAGGCGATTGCCAGCACGATGATCAGAAACAGCGAGCCCATCATCACGCCGGACTCGGACAGCACCTTCGTCAGGTCCTTCAGCTTCATCTCGCGGTGGATGACGAGCTCCACGAACAGCGCGTAGACCACCGCAACGGCAGCAGCTTCGGTGACCGTGAAGCGGATCGGACCGAGGATTCCGTAGATGCCGCCGAGGATGAGCACGGGCAGCATCAGGGCCGGGACGCTGCGGAACAGCTCCCGGCCGAGGTTGGGGAAGTATCCTCCTTCAAGGACGGGCACGACGATGCGGTTCCCCGGCCGCGTCGGACGGGTCTGGTAGAGCGTGTAGACCGCCATCGCGCCGGCGATGAGGAGACCGGGGAGCACCCCTGCGACGAACAGGTCGTTGGGCGACAGCGGTGCTTTCGGGTTGGACACCATGATCGCGTAGATGATCATTGGTACCGATGGGGGGATGATGATCCCCAGCGAGCCGGCAGATGCCAGCACGCCGCTGCTGTAGCGCTCGGGGTAGCGCTCCTTGAGCAGCATGGGGAACATGGTCCCGCCCACCGCGATGACGGTGACGGGCGAGCTGCCCGAGATGGCCGCGAAGATCACGCAGGCGAAGATGCTCGCCAGCCCCAGTCCCCCCGGAGTCCGGCCCATGAAGGCCCGTGCCACACCGACCAAGCGCTCGGCGATGGTGCCCTGGGTCATGATGTTGCCCGCGAGCACGAAGAAAGGAATCGCCAGCAGCTCTTCCTTCTTGACCGCTTCGAACATGTCGCGGGCGACAAGGAGGCCGGAGAAGTCCTGGATGAGGGTCACGGCACCGAGCGCCGCCACTCCGATGCCCAGGAAGAGCGGGGCACCCACGAGAACCAGCAGGAGGGCTGCAGCAAAGATCAGCCACCCGGTGGAGGCGCCGACTGCGATCGCGAGGCCAATCAGCACGCCGGGGAACAGGCCCGCGAAGATCAGATCACGACCCCCGCGGCCGGTCGTGAGCGCGAGGAACTCCCGAGGGGGGGGTGCATCCTCAGCCGGCTTGAATCGACCGCCGAGCGCCAGCGCGAGAAACCGGATGCTCATGAGCAGGAAAGCAAGGGGGATGACGGCCTGTGCGAGCCAGCGAGGGAACTTCTGTGTTCCCGCGGACGCAGCGAGCAGCTCGGCTGCGCTGGGTCCCTCGGCATCGCCTGCGCTCGGAGAGCCGGTGTCCTGGAAGAGGTCGTCCAGTTCTGCATCGAGCTTCTCGAGCTCTGCGGATTGGGCTGCGATCGATTGGGCCGTGGTCTCGATGGTGACCCAGGTGTACGCCTCGCCACCGGGCGTCTGGGGAGCCCAGCGCGCGCCCAGCAGCGCGAGCCCGGTCACCAGCATCAACGCGGAGCCCACGAAGCGAAGTGCACCACGCGCGACTGGGTTGGGGATGCGTCCCTGGTGTTCATCAGTTCGCATCCTGCGCAGGATG
>JAYYRS010000061.1:0-5140 GCA_036126975.1 Myxococcota bacterium | reverse complement strand
CGCTCAAGGACCTCGACAAGCACAACGGCTTCCGGGATCTCGCCCTGACGCAGCGATGCGACGACATCGCCGACTTCAAGGGCAACAAGCAGGTCGTCAAGCGCGCCGCGACGCTCCGGACGGACAAGGAGCCCTACGCGGGCATGATCACGTTCCGGCGTCCCGACGACCTGTTGAAGGTCGGGCCCACCGAGCTCATCGACGTCGCATACGCATGCTACATGGACCAGCTGATGAGCGTTCGGCTGCTCGCCTGGGGTGAGGGCGACGCCACCGAGCTCCTGTACACCTTCACGACCGCCTTCGGTGCGCCGACGTCGCAGGACGAGGACCTCGGGATGTGGCAGTGGGACGCGAAGAAGGTCGTCCTCACACTCCGGCACGACAAGGCGACGGATGGCGTCAGTGCGGAGTTCACGAGCAAACCGATGGTCGACGCCAAGCGCGAGAACGACGAGGCGATCCGGAAGGCGAGCGTGCAGGACCTCTGAGCTCCGCCGGCTCAGTCCGCCAGCCAGTCCGAGAACACCGCGTCGCGGTCCGCGCCCAGCTCCGATGCACCCCGCTCCGCGACGGGACGCGCGCCGTCGATCAGCATTGGCATGGGCAGGCTGTGGACGGGCGCACCGCTGACCGGATGGGGATGGACCACCGTCTCGGCCTCGGCGAGCGCTTCCGGGATCGTGTTCATCGGTCCACCCGGCACACCCGACCTCGCCAGCAGGGCGAGCCACGCCGCGAGGGGCCGGGCGCGGACGAGCGGATGGAGCAGGGCATCCAGCGCATCCCGATGCGCAACCCGACGGCGATTCGTCGCGAAGCGTTCGTCCGTCGCCCACGCGGGAACCCCGGCGGCGACGCAGAACCGCGACCACAAGTCGTCATTTCCGATGCAGAGACACAGCCAGCCATCCGCGGTCTGCAACACACAGAACGGATGGATGGATGGGTGCGCGTTCCCGCGCCGCGTCGGCGCCTGCCCCCCGTTCAGGTAGGCACCCGCGTGGTAGCTGAGGAGGCTGGTCTGGGCGTCGAACAGGGGAACAACGACATGGGCACCACGACCGCTGCGCGCCTTCCGGACGAGCGCCGCGAGGATGGCCTGCACCATGTGCATGCCGCTCGCCATGTCCGCGATGCTCGCTCCACATTTGGACGGCGGCCCGTCGACGGGACCCGTGATGCTGGGCACGCCGCTCAGCCCCTGCATCATCAGGTCGTACCCAGGTCGTGGGTCGTCCGGGTCCGCGAAACCGCGAATGGTCGCGTAGATGAGGCCGGGCTTGTCCGAGAGCAGACCGTCCGGGCCCAGCCCCAGCCGTTCCATCACGCCCGGCCGGAAGTTCTCCACCACGACGTCCGCTGCAATGCACAGGCGTCGGGCCAGCGCGCGGTCGTCGGCGCTCTTGAGGTCCAGCGCGACGGAGCGTTTCCCTCGATTGACGCTGAGGAAGTAGGTGCTGACTCCATCCATGTCGGGGGGGCCATAGTGCCGGGTGTCGTCGCCGCGTACCGGACGCTCCACCTTCACGACGTCCGCACCCAGATCAGCGAGGTGCATCGTTCCGTACGGGCCCGCAAGCACGCGGCTGAAGTCGAGCACCCGGACTCCGCTCAGTGGCGCTTCATTCGGGGCCAGTGTCGGACGGGCGGAGGTCATGGAGCGCTGTAGCGATCCCCGGGGCAGGCGGCCAGCCCGGCCCGGTGACCGGGCGGGCGTACAAGAGCGAATCGTCGCCGTCGGTGATGGTGACGAGGACGATGGTGTCGGCACGCGTATCGGCGTCCAGCCCCGCCCACGCCGTCTGCACGCTCTCTGCATGCTCCGGCGTGTAGGCGATGACGCTGAGGATCTGCTTCGTCCAGGCGTGCTCGCTGCCGACGTTGGCACTGGACCGCAGCACGTCCGCCAGCTTGTCGCCGAGCAACTCCGCGGCCTGATCGACCGTGTACGGTTCGTCCGGTGGCCAGGCGTAGGCCCGCGTGACGGACACCCCGACCATCTCCCCATCGCTCGCGACCAGCAGGTCGGTCTTCTTGCCGGCCGGATCGGTGTAGATGATGCCCGACTCGGTCTCGAGCAGCGCGGCCTCCTCGCACCGATGCAGCACCTCGTATGCGAAGACCTCTGAATAGAGCGAACTCCCGCCGAGATTGCCGGCGTCGTAGACCGCCTGCCCCCCCGCAGACAAGGCGTCGTAGTCGAACGGAACTGCACCGAAGTCCAGACGGTTGACGAAGATCGAGGGCTCCGGGTCTGTCAACTCCGTGTCGATGACGTCGCAGTCTCCCGACAGCACGCCAAAACCATCGAGCGGCAGGTCGCCGCCTCCGCCCGTTCCGCCGCTCGCATCCCCCCCTCCGCTCGCATCGCCGGCGCCGTGTCCGCCACTGTCATGCCCCGCGCCGCCGCCCGTCCCGTGCGGACCGTCTCCGGCGGATGTGTCCCGGGTGGGCCGTTGCTGCCCGTCGCCCGGACCGCGACAGGCCGCAGCGAGCAGGAGGCATGCGATGGTCGACGGGCGGAGCGTGGGCATCATGTTCCCCTGTACCCACACCGCCCCGCGTCTGCACGAACCGGCCCATCACCTGCGGTCGTGGCCGCGCTGGCATAGGACTTCTCCATGCCCAGCCCTCCCTCCAAGCATGCCCTGCCGCCCCGCCCCGCGCCGCTCCGGCGTTTCATGGCCGCCCCCCTCATCGTGGCCACGCTGTTGATGCTCGCAACCGCCCTCCTGGCGGTCCTTGCCTGGATGGGCGGCACCGCAAGCGGAGACCGCGTCGACCTCCAGCTCCGGGGAGCTTGCGCCGCGGAGGCCCTCCCGCTGGTGCGTGCGCGCGCCGAGGCGGTCGGGCTGGGTGACCCTGAGTTGTCCCTCCAGGACGACATGCTCGTCTTGACGGCGACCCTGCCCGGACTCGACGATGATGGGACGGCGATCCCCCGGCTCCTCTCCCGCCGAGGCTGGCTCGAGGTGCGCCGAGCGGACACGGTCGTTCTCGACAGAGCCGCAGTGACGCAGGCAGCAATCCGGCTGGACGAGAGTGGCTCCCCGTATGTGTGGGTGGACCTCGACAAGGATGCGGTTGCGGCCTTCCAGGCAGCGCTCGACGCAGATCCGAGCGGAGAGCTGACGTTCTACCTTGATGACGAGGTGGCGGCCGTGCGACCCAACTCGCGGGGCATCAAGGACGACGGCCTGCGGATCGTGCACGCCGGCGATGCGAAGCCGGCCGTTCGGATGAGGATCGCCGCCGATACGAGCATTGCGCTGACCCACGGTCCCCTTCCCTGTGCGCTCGAGGCTGGGGTTCCAACACCGGTGGCCCGGGCAGGATCCCCGGAATAGCCCGCTCCTCTCTCCGGGGGCCTGCTGCTCCCGGACTGCCCCCGGAGACGTCGATGCAGTACCGCGTGACGCTGATCAAGGGTGACGGCATCGGACCCGAGGTGACGGACGCGACCTGCCGCGTTCTCGCAGCCGCTGGCGCACCCATCGAGTGGGAGGAGGCTCCCGGCGGGTCTCTCGCCGTGGAGCAGTACGGCGTCCCCATGCCGGAGGAGACCCTCAAGAGCGTACGTCGGAACCGCCTCGGCCTGAAGGGCCCCCTGATGACCCCCAAGGGCAAGGGCTTCCGCTCGGCCAACGTCACGCTGCGCCAGGAGCTGGACCTCTACGTCGGCTATCGGCCCGTGAAGACCCTTCCCGGCATCGATACACCGTACAAGGACGTCGACCTCGTGACCCTGCGGGAGAACACCGAGGACCTGTACGCCGGCATCGAGCACGAGGTCACGCCCGGAACCGTTCTCACGCTGAAGGTCTCGACCCGCAAGGCAGCGGAACGGATCGCCCGATGGGCGTTCGAGAACATGCGCTACACCGGCCGCCGCACCATCCACTGCTGCACGAAGGCGGCCGTGGTCCCCCTCGCAGACGGCGCGTTCCTCGATGCCTTCCGCACCATCGGGGCGGCCTACCCCTTCCTCGAGAAACTGGACAAGCCGGTCGACAATCTCGCCTTCGAGCTGGCGCTGGACCCCACCCGCTTCGACGTCCTCCTGCTGCAGAACCTCTACGGAGACATCCTCAGCGACCTCGCGGCCGGCCTCGTGGGCGGACTCGGGGTGGTGCCGGGCGCCAACATCGGGGACCAGATCGCCGTGTTCGAGGCTGTCCACGGCACTGCGCCGGACATCGCCGGCGCGGGTGTCGCGAACCCGCTGGCCGTGCTCAGCTCCGCCCTGCTGCTCCTCGAGTATGTCGGCGAGCACAAGGTGAAGGCCCGGATCGAGCGTGCCGTATGGGACGTCCTGGAGGACGGCAGGCACCTGACCGGCGACCTTGGCGGGTCGGCGGACACCGCCGGCTTCACTGACGCCATCATCGACAAGCTCTGAGGGAGGCATCATGTCGGACACGAAGCTGCACGCCGTCACCCTCGTCCCCGGCGACTGGATCGGACCCGAGGTCGCCGCGGTCACCCAGCGGGTGCTCGCCGCGCTGGGGGTTCGCATCGACTGGCGGACCTTCGAGTGTCGCGGAGATGAGATCCCCGCGGGTCTGCTCGCGAGTGCCCGAGAGACCGGAGTGGTCCTGAAGGGGAAGGTCGGCGCACAGCGAGAAGAGGGGAGGCTCCCCGCGACCGTCGCCCTTCGCAAGGAGCTGGAGACATGGGCGACGGTTCGGGCCGTCCGGGCACTCCCCGGCGGCGTGGCGCGGTACCCCGCGACGGACATCGTGGTGATCCGGGAGACCAGCGAAGACATCTATTCCGGCATGGAGCATGAGATCACCGAAGGCGTCTACGAAGCGGTCAAGGTCACGACGCAGATGGCCTGCGAGCGGATCGCGCGATTCGCGTTCGAGTACGCGCGCGCCAACGGCCGCAAGCGCATCACGATCGTGCACAAATCCAACATCATGAAGAAGTCCGACGGCCTCTTCCTGCGCACGGCCCAGGCCGTCTCCCGCGACTACCCGGACATCGGCTGCGACGAGGTCATCGTCGATGCGCTCTGCATGCGACTGGTCCGCAACCCCAACCAGTTCGATGTGCTGCTCTGCGGGAATCTGTTCGGGGACATCGTCTCCGACCTTGCGTCGGGGCTCGCGGGCGGGATCGTCGCCGGTGCCTC
>JAYYRS010000060.1:0-10528 GCA_036126975.1 Myxococcota bacterium | reverse complement strand
CGTCACGGCCCTCCAGTCGGCAGGTCGCCTGATGCTGAAGCTCGCTCGAACGCTGTTGGTCTCCAGGGGAGATGCGCCCGAGGAGGTTCTTCCCTCTCCCGGTTCGCTGGCGCGCATCCACGACCAGTACCGCAGGCTCATGCCGCTCGCGACCCTCGGCCTCAAACGGCTCGGCCACTTCACTTCCGACGGTGTCCAGAACATCCCGCGCGCCGGCCCGTGCGTCCTGCTGATGAACCACGTCGCGCTCTACGACGCGCTGCACGTTTCCCACGCAGCAGGGCGACCGGTCATCTTCCTCGCGAGCCAGGCACTCTTCAAGGACGACCTGCGCGGGCGCTTCCTGCAGAGCATGGGCATGATTCCCAAGCGGAAGTTCACCCCGGATACCCGTGCGATCCGCACGCTTCGGGGCTGGATCGAGGCCGGCGCCGCAGTGGGGATCTTCCCGGAAGGAGAGCGCAGCTGGGACGGCCAGCCCCTCCCGATGGTTCCTGGGATCGGAAAGCTCATCCGTTTTCTCCAGGCACCCGTCGTCACCGCTCGGATCCACAACGGAGACCACCACTGGCCCCGCTGGGCGGTGAACCATCGGCGGGGGCGGGTGCACATCGAGTTCGATGCGCCTGTCTCCTTCGGCCGACGGGACGACCCCGGGATGATCGAGGCGCACGTCCGCTCCCGGATCTTCCCGGGAGACCAGACGCGGCGTTGGCCAGTGCGCGGCAGGGCGCTGGCCGAGGGCCTCCCCAACCTGCTGTTCCGGTGTCCCTGCTGCGACGCGCCCGAGTCGCTCCTGACCCGGGGCGACGAGATCCGCTGCTCGGCATGCTCGGCGGCATGGACGGTCGACACGACGGGTGGACTGACCGCCCTCCGTGAGAACGCAAGAGATACGTCCGTGACCGAGCAGGTGGCAAGGCTCATGGCCTACATTGGCGGCGGAGCGGTCCAGCACGAGGGCCGCTTTGCCGCCAACGGGGAGGTCCTGCGCAGTGGTCCCGGCCGCCTGTTCGACCAGTCCCGCGAACCGGTGGCGGATCGGGGTCCGGGGCGCCTGATCCTCACGAGAAGCCACCTCCGGTTCGAAGGGCCCGGTGGATTCTCGATGCCGCTCACGGAACTGCGGGCTGCGACCATCGAGGAACGGCGACGGCTCTGGTTGCTCACGGCGGACCGCATCCTCGAGCCCGACCTGCCCTTCGACTCGATCGTGAAGTGGGGCTGGGTCATCGAGCACTGGCGCAAGGCGGCGGCGTCCTGAGTCCCGGGTGCGGGCTCAACCCACGGCCTCCACCCGGACCGGTGTCCCGGTGAGCACCGCCGTCCCCCCCACGGCGTCCACCTCCCGGGCGTCGGTCAGATCATTGATGCTCACGCCGGCATGCGCGCTGGCCACCGAGAGCTTCACGCCCGGCCGGCCATGCCCGAAGCCATGGGGCAGGCTCACCACCCCCGGCATCACCGCGTCGGACACCTCCACCGGCGCGATCACCACACCCACCCGCGAACGGACCTCCGCCAGGGACCCGTCGGACAGGCCCCGGGCGGTCGCGTCCACGGGATGCACGAGCAGGGTGCATCGGGGCCGGCCCTTCATGAGCCGTGGGGTGTTGTGCATCCACGAGTTGTTCGACCGGAGGTGGCGTCGCCCGATCAGCTGGAGGTCATAGCCATCCGGCATGCGGGCTTCGAGGAGTTCCCCGAGCCGGCAGACGTCCTCGAGCAGGGCTGGCGGCGCCGCCTGGATGCGTCGGTCGCGCGTCTGCAGGCGCGCGGGCAGCACGGACTCGAGCGGCCCGAGGTCCAGGCCGTGCTCGGCGGCCGCGAGCCGGTCGAGGGTCAGCCCCCTCCAGAATGCGAATCCCCCGCCCTGCGGACCGGCCCGGAGCGCGACATCGAGGAGCCGCCGCGGACCTGCCCAGGCGCGAGCCCGGGCCCGGGACCGGGCCTGGACGCTGTCCAGCAGACGGATGTGGATGCCGGAGAGGATCTGCCAGTCGTCCCGACGATCCGGGCCCGGATCGAAGACCCGAGGAGACCACTTCGCGACGTTCCGTATGGCCAGGGTGTTGAAGACGATGTCGTAGTGGTCCCGCTCGAGCGGCGAGCAAGGCGGCAGGATCAGGTCGGCATGGCGAGTCGTCGCGTTGAGGTATGGATCGATGGAGATCATGAAGTCGAGCCTCGGCAGCGCTCTCTCCAGTGCACCCCCGTCCGGCGTGCTGAGGACCGGGTTGCCGGCCACCGTCAGCAGGACCTTGATCTGTCCCTCTCCCGGTGTGTCGATCTCCTCGGCGAGGGCCGCACAGGGCAGCTCTCCGCCCACCTCGGGGAGGCCTCGGACCCGGCTCACCCAGCGCCCGTATCCGCCGCGCCCGGCCAGCTTGATGCGACCCATCGGGTCAACCGCTGGCGTGGTGAACATCGCACCGCCCGGCGCGTCGAGGTTGCCCGTCACGAGATTCAGGATCTGGCAGAGCCACTGGGTGGTGACGCCATGACGCTGCACGCTTGCGCCCATGCGGCCATAGACGCACGCCGCCTCTGCCGCCGCGAGCCCGCGCGCGAGGTCCCGGACCACATGGGCCGCGAGGCCCGTCGCCGCCGCCGTCCGCTCGGGCGGGAACGCAGCCACGGTGTCGCGCACCGCATCCAGCCCGTCGGTGAAGTCGGCAATCCGACCGGGATTGTCCAGCTCCTCGGCAAAGATCACCGACAGAAGAGACGCCAGCAGCAGCGCATCGGTTCCCGGCTTGATGAAGTGGTGGGAATCCACGAGGCGTGCAGTCTCGGTACGGCGTGGATCGACCAGCACCACCCGTCCCCCGCGCGAACGGATGGCCTTCAACCGCGCACCCACGGCGGGCGCCGTCATGATGCTGCCGTTGCTCGCGGCCGGATTCGCGCCCAGGATCAGCAGGAAGTCCGTCCGGTCGATGTCCGGCACAGGCATGAGCAGCTGGTGACCGAACATCCAGTGTGCGACCAGCATGTGGGGCAGCTGATCGACCGAGGTCGCGCTGTACCGGTTCCGCGTGCGCAGGGCGCGGACGAGCTCCGGACCGAACATCAACGCACCCAGGTTGTGCACGTTCGGATTCCCCAGGTAGACCGCGACGCTGTCCCGACCGTGCGCATGCTGCGCAGACCGGATCCGCTCCGCCGCGAGGTCCAGTGCCGCCTCCCACTCCATTTCCTCCCAACCGTCCCCCACCCTGCGGAGCGGTCGGGACAGCCGGTCGGGGTCGGTATGCAGCTCTCCCAGTGCCACCCCCTTCGGACAGACGTAGCCCTGCGAGAACGGGTCATCCGGGTCCCCCCGGATGTCCGTCACGGCCCCTCCCTCCACGGTGATCCGAAGGCCGCAGGTGGCTTCGCAGAGGGGACAGGCGCGGTGGACGACACGCGGCATGGAGAGCTCGATGGAGGGAAGGAGAGGCATCGCGCTGACGTCGCTACCCGGAGAGCACCTCGGGACGGGCATCGAGCAGGCGGAGGGCCCCTGGAACGGCCGTCATCTCGCACGGTGCCACGCCAGGGGCTTCTCCGTCGATGTCCATCCACGCGGGGTCGTCTCCGATGACCTCGGCACGCAGCGTCCGGGTCCGATGCACCGACACCGTGGCGTCCTCGACGTGCCGTCCCTTGTAGATCGCCGCGGACATCCCCACGACATGGGCGGCAGAACGGTGCCGCATGACGACGACGTCCAGCAGGCCGTCATCGAGCCGAGCGTCCGGCGCAAACAGCATCCCGCCGCCCGCGTACCGGCTGTTGCAGACGCAGACGTTGGTGATGGGTCCCGTCTCGAGGACACCCTCGTCCATGTGCAGGCGGATCCGTGCAGGTCGGTACCGGACCAGCGCACGCAGCGTCGCGATGTAGAAGGTCAAGGTGCCGCCCAGCCGCTTGCGGGACTCGTTGACGAGGCGATCCACAAGCCCTCCGATGCCGAAGCTCGCCACGTTCAGGAACCAGCCATCCTCGGTCTCCCCGTGCTCTCCGGTCCAGGTGACCTTCCCGACGTCGATCGGGGCAGCGGCCGACCGCGGAATCGCTGCAGCGGCCGCCTCCAGGGAGTGTCCGCTGCGCAGGATGCGCCGGAAATCTCCCCCCGTTCCCGCCGGAAGGATGCCAAGGGCGACGGTCCCCGGCGCGGGCCGCGCCCGCAACAACCCGGCGACCACCGCCCCGTGGGTTCCATCGCCGCCCAGCGAGCAGACGACCTTCGCGCCTTCCTCTACAGCGACCTGCGCAAGGCGCGGAGCATCCTGCGGCCGGGTCGTCCACTCGATCCGGACGTCGCCCAGGTGTCTCCGCAGCTGCGCCGCCACTCCATGCCGATCCCGCCCCGTTCGGCCGCCAGCGGCGGCGGGGTTTGCGACCACGACCACACCGGAGGGATCCCAGCTCATCTCGACTCCATGCGCGCGTCCGCGCCCAGGCGCCCGGGGAGCCTACAGACCGCGCGCCCGGCATGGAAGCGGACGCGGACGGGCTCGGCCGGGACCCGGCCGGCCGGCCGTGGCCGATAAGGGCTTCCCCTCCGGTACCGCTGAACCATCCTGACGATGCACGCCCCCCTGCCAAGGACCTGCCCCGTGCGCTCCCGTCCACCCCTGCTCCCCGTCCGCCCGGACCGGCCCCACAGGGCCGCCGGGCCGCTCCTGCTTCTGGCGCTGGCGTGCAGCTCGGACCGGGCTCCCGCGATCTGGTCCGCCGCACGGCCGGTGCCCGGCGCCACCGATCCGGTCCCGGCCGAACTGGGCTCGCTGCAGGGTCCCGGCCTGGGCGTCAACGGCGCGAAACCCGTAGGCCTCGTCGTGGATGACCGAAACGCCGCCGGCGTGTCCGTCGCCTGGAGCCAGCGCCTGGGCAACGAGCGGGACGCCGCGCCGTGGGAGAGGGTGCTCCGGACATGGGACGGAACGAACTGGAGCCGGCCCGAGCGGCAGCCCGGCATCCATGCCTGGGTGGGGCTGGATGGCGCCGGTCGGCCCTGGGGGCTCCGGCCTGCTGTCGGTGACCAGCCCGCGGCGGCGTTGCTGGACACCGGAGCCGTTCCCATCCCCGACGCACTCGTCGCGACCAGACCCGGCGGAACGATCCGACGCAGGTTCGAGGCACCCGCCCTGGGCGGATGGCGGGATGCCGGGCGCCTGCTCGTTCGACGCATCGGAGCAGACATCGCCGTGCTCGAGGGGGATGCCACCACCTGGAACCACCTGGGCGACTCCATCGGTCTGGATGCGGAGAGCATCCGGGCAGCCGGCGCACCCGCACTCACCACCGACGCCGAGGGCCGCATCCTCGTCGCCTGGCAGGTCGTGGGAGAACTGGGCGCGAATGGTGTCCGCGCGGCCGGGCTGGCCGTGCGCCTGTGGGACGGTGCGGCATGGACGACCCTGTCCCCCCCCGATGCACCGCGGATTCTCGACCCGTGGCCGGAGGGACCCGCGCGACTCTCCGATCGCACGCGCGCCGACCGGCGCGCCCAGGCGCGATGGCGGAAGCATTTCGGCCCACGCAGCCGCGAGGACTGGCCGAGTCCCGTCTCGGTCGCCCTGACCCTGGACGGCCCGGTCGTCGCCTGGAACACCCGCAACGGGCATGCCATCCATGCCTGGGTGGACGACGGCTGGCGGGAGGTGGTGCTCCCTGGAGACCCCGCCGACAGTCTGCGGATCGGCGCGACCCGGGCCGGTGTGCTCCGGATCGCCCGGGTCCGCGATGGGGCGCTTTCCGTCCATGACCGGGTCGGCGGCACGTTCATCCCGAGACCCGGCCTGCCGGTTCGCGGCGCCGACATGCCCGCGCTCGACGGAGACGTCATCGCCTGGCGGGCCCGCATTGCTGGCGGCCATACGGTGCGCCTGGCACGCTGGACCCATCGCTGGGAAGGTCTCGGCGGACCACTTCCCGCAGCGGCAGATGCAGCGCCGGAGCCCCGTCCCGGTCAGGTCGCCCTTGTAGGCCCCACCACGAGGCCCCGCGCCGTCATCGCGCGCGGCGGCGGAGACGGTGGTGTGGATCTGTGGACGCTCGCGTCGAATCGATGGAAGCAGGAGGGCACCACCCGCGCTCCCTACGCCGCTCGTCCCGCCGCCGACGGCGGCGAACCGTCCGGTCTCCTGGTCGCGTGGCAGGACGGGCGCGCACGCGGCGGCGCGATCTCGGCGTTTCAGTTCGGTGGGGTCCCAGCGCCAGTGCCGGGTCGGGGCCCCAGTGGCGCGATGCTCGTCGGCCCCGACCCCGATGACCGGCTCCTCGACCTCGATGTCCTGCCGGACGGACGACGCCGCGCCCTCGTCCGACACGACGACACCGTGAAACAACTGCAGCACCGGGACGGGACATGGCAGATGCTCGGCACACCCCTGCCGATCCCCGAAGGCGCCCGGGCGGTCGACGGAACGCTCACGGGGTCGACCGCCGCGACGGTTGCACTGTGGGTCCGGGCGGCGGACGAGACCCATCTGGAGATCCACGCCATGGCGGGCCGAGACTGGTCTCCCCGCACCGTCCCCGCCGATTGCCGACCGACTGCGCTCCATCCGCAGTCCCTCGCGATCGCGGCGGGCCCGACCGGCGGGCTGGCGGTCGCGTGGCGTGGCCTGGGCAGCATGCGGCGCACGGCCGGAGCCGCAACGGTCTGTCTCCTCGGCCACGACACCGGACGGCGTCTCCCCGATGCCGCCGCGCCGACCGGAGGCCGCGCTCCCCTGGCCAGCGAGTCCATGCCGGTCGACCTCGCCTGGGCAGGCCAGGACCTCGTCATCGCGGTGCGGGGACTCGGTCCGGCCGGGCCTGCAACGCGTGCGCTTCGCTGGGACGGGACCGCCTGGCAGCCGCTCGCGTCGACACCCGACACCGCTCCGACGGGGGGAGGGCGGCTGCTCGCGGACGACGACGGCGCGTGTCTCTGGTGGACCGCCGAAGCCGTCAATGGGCCGCGCATCGCCATCGCCTGCGCAGCCCGGGACGCTGGCTGAACGACGGTCCGGGAGGCGGCCGCCCGGAGCCGGTTCGGCGACGCATGACCCGTCGCTCGAAGCACCGACCCACCGCCGTGCGCTGGACACTGCGCCCGGCCCTCGTTAGCTCCGCGCGGATCAACAAGAAATACCTATACAGCGATGCTCTCGGTAAAACACCTCCTGCTTCCGATGGTGGTTTCGGGGTCCGCGCATGCGGGCTCTGGCGGCCCGCACCCGGCCGGTCCTTCCCTTGGGGCCGAATCGGATGCATCGCGTCCCCAGATGCGGACGGCAGCGGCCACCCCCTGCCCGACATGGACCCTGCCGGATGGCGTGGAGCTGCCGGAGCTTCCCGAGCTCTACCACCGCATGCGCCCGAGCCGCGCGTGGGGAACATCCGAGCTGGTGGAACTCCTGGTGGACACGGCAGCGGAGGTCCAGTTCCATCGCCCGGACGTCGACCGGTTCGTGGTCGGTGATCTCTCCGCGCGCAGGGGGGGGCCCCTGCGCGGCCACCGCTCGCACAAGGGGGGCATCGACGCTGATATCGGCCTCTACTTCCATGACGGACAGCAGCACGAGGTCGGATTTCTCGACCCTGTGGACGCAGCCTTCGACACCGCAACCAACTGGCTGGTCCTCCGGACCTTGCTGGAGAGCGGCCGGGTCGACCGGATCCTCATCGACCAGCGCTTCGTGGACAAGCTCCGGCGACACGCCCTGGCCACCGGCGACCTGACCAAGGACGAGGCGTCGGCGGTGTTCCCACGCGACCGGAGGGACTGGTGGAAGCCCGGCATCGTCCACCACGCAGCCGGACATCGGGATCACATCCACGTCCGCATCCGCTGCGAGCGATGATGCCGACTCTGTCGATGCTGTCGCTGCTGTCGCTGCTTGCGTGCACCGACCCCCCGAAGCCACCGCCGCCACCCGCCTGGACGGGTGGAAGCGTGCAGGCCGTTGCGCTCCCCGACGGCGGCACCGCCGTCCTCGACGTCGCATGGCGCACGGATGCACCGCTGCTCAGCCCCGACCGCGTGCCGGCAACGGCGACCGTGAGCCTGCGACGGCTCGACCCCGAGGGTGCCGTGACGTGGGAGGAGGTGCTGGTGGCGGGCGATCGTGCCGCGGCCCATGCCCTCGTTGCCCTCCCCGATGGCGACCTCGTCGCGCTCGTGACCGCCCCGGGGACTCCCGCGACCACAGGGCTGCTCCGGATCGGTCCCGCCGGTCCGGTGGGACGACTCCAGCCCATCGGAGACGCCATCCTCGTCCGCGGGCGAGCGATGGCCGTCGACTACCGGGGACGGCTGCACGTGGGCGGCAGCACCACCGCACCCCTGCGGGGTCACCTGCAGGCTTCTGACCCGACCGAGCCAGACGGAGCCGCCGGATTCGTGGCCCGCATGGATCACGATCTGGCAATTGCATCGGTGCATCTGTGGGACGAGGCGGGCGACCAGGTCGTGTCCGCGCTGGTGCGCGCGGACGAGGGCATCGCCTTCCTCGGAAGCACGCGGCCACGCGGTCGCCACGCGGACCCTCCAAGGCTGGGTCGGCTCGACGCGTCGGCGCCGATTCCCGTTGCCGGAATCGACCACGCGACCGACCTCGTCTGGACTCCCGACGGCCCCATCCTCGCCGGGTGGTCCAAGCTTGGAGAGGATCGGTCGGGTCTGCCCGGAAGCATGCCGCTCGCGCTGCGGGTCCTGGCCCTCGACGCGGCCGGTGGGCCGCGATGGTCGACCGCCGGCTGCTGCGCCACCTGGGCGCATCCGGTGGATCTCCAGCTGGATGGGAATGCACTGCTGGTCGGGGGCCGCGCGGACGCGTCGACGCTGGAGCTTGGCGGGCGGAGCACACCAGGCGGTGTGGGCGTGCAGGCCTTCGTCGCCCGCATCGAACCCGGATCGGGCGCGGTGCAGGCCCTCTCCGGACTCGGGCAGGTCGGAGAGACCCCCCTGAATCTTCCCGTTTCGGTGCTCGCGGGGCGTGCAGACCGCACCTGCCTCGTGGCGGCGGCGGGCACCCCGCCCCAGTGCGCGCCCTGACCGGCTGGTAAAATCCCGGTCTGTGGCGCACCGACCGGACCCGCGGGATGGATAGGGGCGGCCCAGGCGGGAGGGTGCGCATGGCCGAGCTGTCGATCCCCACTGAGAAGACACGAGACCGCGTCAAGGTCGGGGTTCCCGGAAAGGCCGACGTGGTCGTCGTGGGCGCGGGCCTCGGCGGGCTGATGGGTGCCGCCCTGCTCGCCCGGCAGGGTCGGCACGTCGTGGTGCTTGACCAGCATTACGTCGCCGGCGGCTGCGCGACCATGTTCCACCGCACCACGCGGCATGGCCGCTACCAGTTCGACATCGGGCTCCACTACATCGGGGACTGCGGCGAGGGCGGCAAGATCCCGACCCTGCTCGCCGAGCTCGGCATCGAGCTCGAGTACATCCCGATGGACGACGACGGCTTCGACACCATCGTGCTGCCGGACCTGACCTTTCCCATCCCCGTGGGCCACGATCGGTTCCGTGATCGGCTCGTAGACTACTTTCCCAAGGAGGTCCGGGGCATCGACCGCTATGTCCGGCTGCTCAAGGAAGTCGACCACATGGCGACGTTCCTCGACAAGCGTCGGGCGGGCGGATCGGGCGGTGCGCTGGGCATGCTCTGGCAGGTGGCAACGAAGGGCCGCCTGCTGCCCCGCTACCAGAACGCGACGGTCGAAGCGGTGCTCGATGACTGCACCCGGAACATGGACCTCCGGGGCGTGCTGCTCGGCCAGAGCGGGGACTACGGGGTGCCGCCGAGCCGCGCCAGCGCGCTGCTGCACCTCGGCCTGCAGAATCACTACTTCAAGGGCGCGTGGTACCCGCGTGGGGGGGGCCAGGTCATCGCCGATCGGCTGTGCGAGGTCATCGAGTCGGCTGGCGGGACGGTGGCCCTGCGCAAGCCCGTCGAGGAGATCCTCATCGAGGGCGGGGCGGCCGTGGGCGTCCGGGTCGAGCCGCCACGCGCCGAGCCCTTCGAGGTGCGCGCTCCCATCGTCATCAGCAACGCCGACCTCAAGCACACGCTCCAGGACCTGCTCCCCGCCACGAGCACCGCATCCGGCCGGTGGGCGGGGCGGGCCGACCGGTTCGAGATGGGCGGCGCCATCATGATCTCCTGCTTCGGCGTGCAGGCGGACCTGCGGTCGCTGGGCATGCAGGCCCGGAACTACTGGTGCTTCGACACAAATGACGCCGAGGACCTCTACGCGAGCGTCGCGGCGGGCTCCCTCGACCCTCGGGCCGTCTACATCACCAGCGCGAGCCTGAAGGATCCGGAGACCCACGGCCACACGCCCGACGGCGTCATGGGCGTGGAGGTCATGGCGCTCGTGCCGGGCAAGGCAGAAGCCTGGGGCGTCCGCGTCGAGGACATCCGGAGCGGGGCCTACCGGACCTCGGATGTCTACCAGGCCAACAAGCAGAGGGTCGAGGATGCCCTCGTGGCGAAGCTGGAGCATCACTTCCCCGGCAGCGCCGACCACATCGTGTTCCGGGAGA
>JAYYRS010000059.1:0-15818 GCA_036126975.1 Myxococcota bacterium | reverse complement strand
GAGGCCGCGGTCCTCGGCGGTCTTCGCGTAGTCGACCATCCATTCGGGTGTCCGATGGGCGCTTACAACCGTGGCTTCAAAGGGAATATCGAGCTCATCGAGCATGTCGATGCATGCCTGCATGACACGCAGGTCGGAGCGGCTGCCCATGATGACCCCCACGAGGGGCCGGGCGGAGGCGGAGGGCTCGGTCACGGGGACTCCCGGGCTGCCATGGCAGAGACGGCCTTTCACGTCCTGGGCGGCCCGCGTCAAGGGCCAAGCCGGGGTGTCCGGGGGATTGGGGCGAACCCCCGGGATTGGCCTGGGTCCGCCGGGCCCCGGCAGGCCCATGCTTCCGCCCGGCCGCGGGCGAAGTCGCCCACCAGGATGGATGTTCAGCTCCCCGTGGGCGCGCGGGCCGGAACGCAAAAACCCCGCTCCGGGACCGGAGCGGGCGCGCAGGGTCGCGGTGTGCCGGGGCTACTTGTGCCGGAAGACGATGCGGCCCTTGGACAGGTCGTACGGGCTCACCGCCACGGTGACCCGGTCGCCGAGCACGACGCGGATGCGGAACCGGCGGAGCTTGCCCGCCAGGTGGGCATGCACGTCGGTGCCTGCCTCGGTCTTCACCTTGAACGTCCCGCCGGGAAAGACTTCCTCGACGACGCCTTCGATCTCGATCAGATCATCACTGGCCACGGTTTCTCCGGAGTGGACGACCCGCTAACCCCGAAGCGATGGCCCGACCACTCCGGAAGCTGCTTGGGACGCGGATCCTGTTGGGGGATTCGGGTGGCGCGGCGCGGAACCTGCCGCGAGCGCCGCCTGCCGCCCGTGCGCCCCGATGGCTTTGGGGCGGGCCGGGTCCCGCGTCGCCTCCGACCGGCGATGGGGCGGAAACGAATGCCCGCCGCGTCCGCAGCGACTGCAACGGCGGTGTTGCCGACGCGGCAGGCACTGGCGTCGCGGTTCCATGCCTTTCCTGGCGTGCGTTCCGGGCTACGGACCGTCCGACGATGGAGGTGGGATGGATGTCGCAACGATGCAGCAGGAGATCGATGCCTGGATCCAGGAGAACGGAGGTTACTGGCCCGAACTGAGCCTGCTTGCTCGATTGACCGAGGAGGTCGGAGAGCTTGCCCGCGAGTACAACCACCGGTTCGGCCCGAAGAAGAAGAAGCCCACGGAGGGCGCCGTCGCGCTCGATGATGAGATGGCGGATGTCCTCTGGATCCTGCTGTGCATGGCCAACCAGCAGGGGATCGACCTCGGCGCGTCCTTCCAGCGCACCATGGACAAGGTCGTTCGACGAGACACCGGCCGCTTTTCGGAAGACTGAGAGCGCCTTCATCCCCCCGGAATCCCGGGAAGCCCGCCTCACAGCGGAGCGGTTATGCAGCCGCGGCCGGTGCCGTGCACCCCTGGAGGTCTGCCCATGTCCACGTTCGTCCCTCGCGCCCTCGCGGCTGCCCTCGTCCTCGCCATCCCATCCGTCCAGGGCTGCGATGCCTGTGGAGACAAGAAGTCGTCCGCGCTCGCGAAGAAGAAGGCAAAGGCGAAGAAGAAGGGCAAGAAGCGCAGGAAGAAGGGCAAGTCCAAGAAGAAGTCCCTCGATGCCGGCCTCGCACCGCAGTCCGGGGTCGCCGCCGCAGTCCACGTGGGCGAGCAGGCACTGCTGTGGACCGAGGGCCGCACCAATGCGCTCGGTCGCAAGGTCAGCGATGTCTCCTGGTCGGCTGCGGGATTCGAGTGGGCCTCCCAGGGCGGCTCGCAGGTCCTGGCTCCCGGGGGCGCCATGTACTGGCGGTTTACGCCATCAAAGGATGCAAAGCCGTTGGCCGAGCTTCTCGCTGCACCCGCGTCGGCGCCGGCTGGATACGAGCTGAAGGCCAGCGCCGGCCGAGGTGGCAACTACAAGCTGGGGCTCACGGCGCCGGGCGAGCGCAACTACCGGCTGGGCATGTCCCGGGACACGCCCAAGGCGACAGCGTGGCTCGAGGGCAGTCTGCCCGCAGACGTCAAGAGCACCCTCCCCCTGGCCAAGGACATCGCCTGGCCGCGTGATTCGGCCGGCAAGCTCAGCAACGCGCTCCCGACGGGTCTGACCGCGGTCGAGACCAAGGCCGCCAGCGCCGAGAAGGCGTCGTCCTGGGAGGCCGACCTCAAGAAGCTGACCGGCGCGGAAGCGAAGCTGGTGGCGACGATGCTGGTCGATCTCGACCAGGATGGGGTGGAGGAGGCACTGGGCTGCATGGACAAGACCACCGGCGACTACAACTGCTTCGTCATCGACACGGTCGGCGATGTGACGCAGTACCACGGGGTCAAGCTTCCCTACACGGGCGGCGCGGAGGCGCCGCTTCCCGCCAAGAAGGGAGAGTCGCCCTACGTCGTGTTCACCGGTCTTCCGCTCAACGCCACGGACACGACCGGCCCCATCGGGCACGGTCTGTTCTTCGATGGTGGTGCCTACCAGGTGTCGCTGCACCGTTGAGGATGGCTGCTTGCCGCGACGGCCGGGTCCACGAGCCCTGCGTGTCGCGGGCCTGCATCCTTCGGTAGGATGCCGTGTCGACCGCCGGAGGCTCGCTTGGTGATGCACGCTCCCGTTCTCCGGTGGGTCTGCCTGGGCCTCGCGCTGGGCTGGGGCACCGTGGCGCAGGCGCAGGGTGAACGGATGAGCCCCCGCCAGGAGCAGGCGGCTGCCCTGCGTGCGGAGATGGTGGAGCTGTCTGCGCGGGACGCTTGGCGGGGGGTGGAGGCCAACTACGGGACGCTTCTCGAGGTCGCCGCCCGGGGTGTGCGACTGGGCAGCACCGACCATCGGCTCGGTGCGCGCGCCGCGCTCTCCCGTGGGGATGTCGACCTGTGCCTTCGCCGGCTCGTTCTCTCCCAGGAGGCTGGGGTCGACCCGGAGGCGGCGGCGCTCTTGTCCGACCTGGAGGCGCGGTTCGCGCCCGTGACGCTCGATGCACCAGACAAGCCGACACTCACGGTGCTGGATGCCTCCATGAGCGAGGACGAGACGCAGGCCGTCGGGTTCGCCCGGGACCGGCTCCTGGAAACCGGAGCGTTCGCGGGCTGGCTGCCCCTGGGGGTCTTCCAGGTGGGCGAGCGGCGGTTCGTGGTCGATGGCCAGGACCTCCCGTTGATCGTCACCACGCGCGATGCCGCGGTGGTCCGCGCCCGGCAGCGGGACGGCCTGGTCGTGGACGCCGGACTTGGACTCGTCGTGTTTGGAAGCGCCGCTGGCAGGGGCGTCCAGGCGGCGCCGATGACGGGATTCGGACCGCGATTCGGTGTGGCGTGGAGCCGGCGGATGCAGGACCGGCTCGGCCTGGGCGGAGGCGTCGTGTTCGACGCGGCGTGGCAGGGCAGCGCAGCGACGGTCGGGGTTGCAGGACAGCCCGATCTGGTCGGCCGGCTCGGGCTCGTGACGCTCCACGGAGATGTGGTCTACGGCGCCTCGCCGGTCCAGATTGCCGTGGGACCGGCGTGGACGGTCGGGGGTGCCCGGGCGCACGCGACCTGTCCGGACTGTGGGCTGGAGGAGAGCGGCCCGCTCGTGCAGGCCGGCGTTGGGCTGATCGGCGTGCAGGTCGTGGGCGCAACCGTGCCGCGCGAGGGGCTCTGGGCAGGTCAGCTGGCGGTCCGGGCGCAGACGGACGGAGACCGTCTCTGGATGGGAGTTGCCCTGGGCGGGCGTCTCCTGCTCAACCAGGGGCGCTGAGGTCCGATCCATCCCCCGGTGCCGCTCTCCTCCGGGGCTACGGCCCGGTGGGGTCGACGCCGTCCACGGCCCAGAGTCGCCAGCCCGTGCCTCTGTCGGCAAGGGTCAGACCCGGCGCGCTCTCTTCATCCATCAGGGGCGCGAGGCCGGGGTAGGTCCGGTTGATGCGGGAGCGGTCCACCAGGATCCATGGGATGTGCTGATCGCGTGCGGAGGCAGCGACCGTCCTGGGCGTGAGCGCCACGGCCTGGCCTGTCACATGCAGCGGGCGTCCGCCGTGCAGCCATCCCCCGGAACGGACCGCGACCCATGGGTCGGACGTGAGGAAGGGACCGGGCCGCGCGTGCATGGCCGCCGCCTGTGCGGCCCGCCGGCCGTCGATGTTCGTGGTGGGCCAGAGCGCCATGCCTGCACCGATGGCCACCGGCAGCCCCGCCAGGGGCAGCAGCCACCCGAGGCGTGGATGGGACCGCGGTACCAGGAATGCCGCGCCGGCCGCGATCGCGAGGGTCGCCGGAAGCACGAGTCGGGGCCGTGCGAACGCCAGTCCGATCATGCCGAGGTGCACGACCGCGAGTCCGAGCAGGCCGGCGGCTCGACGGTCCCTTCGCGCCAGCCCAACCGCGAGCCCCACCGCCCCCACCCAGGTTGCGGGCTGGCGCAGTGCGACTGCGCTGGCCTGCATCATCCCCCGCGGCCAGCGCTCCAGGGTCTCGGTGGTGAACAGGGAAGTGGCATGGCCCGCGGCGATCCTGAGGTTCTCAGACTGATCCGGCAGCAGCGGAGCCCCGGTGAGCAAGGCCGTGGCCCAATGCGGAGCCGTGGTGGCCGCGAGCGCGCCGATGAAGATGCCCGGATTGCCCGCGAGCAGCAGTGCCGCCGGGATGACCGCGGCGCCGGTATAGCGGAACATGCACGCGGCTCCGGCGAGAGCACCGGCCCAGCCTGCCCGGCGTTCCGTCGCGGCGGCGAGACTCGCCAGTGCGAGAGATGCAGCGGGCATGTCGGTGCCCTCGGTCCGCCCCCACTGAAGCAGGGCACCCTGGGCGAGGAGCCACAGGGCCGGCATTGGCCCCAGCATCCGGGCGGTGGCGGCCACGGCGAGTGCGCCCGCCCCGATGGCCAGCACCTTCCCGGCCCAGAGCACGTCGCCGATGAGCGCAGTCATGGCGGTGAGCATGGCCGGGAAGCCCACCGGGTAGAGCGGATGGACGAGGTCTCCTCCATCCCGCAGCCGATGCGCCCGTCCGGCGAAGCTGATGAAATCGACCAGCTCGAGCTGGTCTCGACAGAGCATGGTGAGAACGATGACGGACAGACCCGCCGTCGCGGGCACGACCCACGGCGGCGACGCGCGGTCCGGTGGGGTTCTCAAAGCGCGACGAGCACCAGGCCGTCTGCGAGCAGCCCGTTGTCCTCATGGTCGAGGTAGCCGCCGTCATCCATGAACTGCCAGTCGCCCACAACGACGACATCCCCGCCGCTGCGGGGGCGCTGCACCGCCATGAGCACGCTGCTGTTGTCGTCTCGGATGATGGCGCTGCCGCCCGTCGAGTCCACGAAGCAGGGTTCCTTGAAGCGGAGCGTCTGCGTGAGCGCTGCGGTGATGGGGTGCGCCGTGGAGTAGGCATCCGTCTGGACGATCTGGTTCTGGTCTGCGCTGTCCCCCGTCAGACCCATGCTGGTCCCGAGGTCGCGCAGCAGCTGCGTCACGTCCGGATCCCCGCAGCTTGCTCGGTCGGCGAAGTAGACGACCCGCGTCCCGCGGGACAGGGCGGCCTGCAGGTCGCTGATCTGGCCGGCATCGAAGGCATCCGTGCTCCCGATGATGCCGATCATGCGGAACGCCTCGAGGTCACCGGACCATGCATCCCGATGGTCCGTGTTCCACCCGAACTGGTCCTTCCAGCGTCCATCGACAGCCTCGAAGTTCCCCTTGCCGAACCCATCAGGCTGCCAGCCACCGTTTCCGTAGTACAGCAGTGCCCGGTCGCCCGTCGGAGCGATGGGCTCGATGGTGTCGGTATCGGCGTCGGTGTCGGTGTCGGGACCGACATCGGTGTCCGCATCGCGCCCGCCGGTATCGGCGCCGCCATCCTTGCCCGCGCAGGCGACGGTGAACGCGGCCAGCAGGGTCCACCGGGCGCAGTGCATGGTTCCTCCAATCCTTCGGGCGCGGGTGCGCCGTCTCGCATGGCGGGATCCTGCCACGGATCGAGAGCGCCCGGGTCCCTGCCGACCGCGATGGCGCCCGGGAACGGCTCGTCGGTCGCGGGCAGGCGGGGGCGGAGACGGGAGATGCCGGGCGAAGGTGGCCAGGATGCGACCCCCCGCCATAGTCCTGGAACATGCGCGCCGACCTTCTCGTCCACGACATCTCCTGTCTCTATACCTGCGCGCCGGACGCCCCGGAGCTGGGCATGCGCGTTGGCGCCAGCGTGGCCTTCCTGGAGGGAGAGGTGGCCTGGATCGGCGAAGCGGCGCATGCGCCCGATGCCGACGAGGTCATGGACGGAAGCGGGCTCGTGGGGCTTCCCGGGCTCGTTGATCCCCACACCCACGCGATCTGGGCGGGCTCGCGCTCGGACGAGTTCCGTCGCCGGCTCGCGGGCGCGTCGTACAGCGAGAGCCTGGAAGCGGGTGGTGGAATCCTCTCGACGGTCCGGGCCACGCGCGCCGCCAGCCGGGAAGACCTCGCTGCGGCGGGGCGGGCCCGGCTGACCGGTCTTCGCAGCCATGGGGTCACGACGGTGGAAGTGAAGTCCGGCTACGGGCTGGAGCCGGACGCCGAGGTGCGGATCCTCCAGGCGGCGTGGGACTGCAATGACACCGTCCGTGTCGTTCCCACCTTCCTCGGGGCCCACGCTGTTCCGGCGGAGTTTCGTCATGACCGCGCGTCCTATGTTGCGCAGGTGATCCACGAACAGCTGCCCCGATGCGCACCGCTCGCGGACTTCGTGGATGTCTACTGCGACCGGGGCGCGTTCACCGTGGCAGAGACCGTCGAGATTCTCGCGGCAGCCCGGAACCTGGGGCTGGGCATCAAGTGCCATGCGGAGCAGGTGGCCCGCACGGGTGCCGCCGCGGCAGCTGCAGGGCTGGGCGCCGTAAGCGTCGAACATCTCGAGCAGATCGATGCGGCAGGAGTCGCCGCCCTCGCGGCGGCCGGCACCGTCGCGGTGCTGCTCCCCGGAGCCCAGCTGTATCTGCGGGACCGTTCGCCGCCGGTGGCCGACCTGCGGGAGGCCGGGGTGCCGCTGGCACTGGGCACCGACCTCAACCCTGGCTCCTCCCCGGTGCACGATCCCTGGACCATCGCGACGCTGGCCTGTCTCCTCCAGGGATTCACGATCGAGGAGGCGGTGCTCGGAATCACCCGTGTCGCCGGACAGGCGCTGGGTCGCCCGGATCTCGGGTGGCTCGGCGCCGGCAGTGTCGGTGACCTCGCGCTGTTTGCACCGCCGCCAGGGGAACCGGCGACGGTCGCCAGCCTCGTGCAGCACATGGGCGCCCACAGGGCCGTGGCGGTCGTCCGGGATGGTGTGCGGGTGGTCTGAGCGCCTTCGGGTACCGGCTTTGGCCTCGCCATCGCCCCGGCCCCTGCGTTACGCTCCCCGCATGCAGAACTTCCTCGCCATCGGTATGCCCGGTCTCCCCGAGATGCTCATCATCCTGGTGATCATCCTGATGCTCTTCGGCGTCGGGAAGCTCCCCAAGGTCCTCAGCCAGATGGGGAAGGGGGTCAAGGCCTTCAAGGACGGCATGAACACCGATGGCGATGACCGCCCCGACGAGATTGACGTCACGCATTCGGCTGCGGCTGCAGATGCCACGGAGAGCGTGTCCGAGGCCGAGGAGATCTCGCGCTGACCTGCAGTCGCAGAGAGCAGAGCGCCGTCCCCCCGGGGCGGCGTCGATGCTTTCGGGGGTGTCGCGTGGGAGTGGGGACCCCGCCCGTCGCACGCGCAGCTATGCTCCGGTGCCCGTGTCGCCCCCGAGCTGGGCGAGGAGCGCTTCCAGCTCGTCGGGGTCGTCCTCCCCGGACAGGTCGACCGTTGCCCGGTAGGGACCTGCCCGGCCCGCGGGCTCCTCTCGCTCAGCGAGGAGCGCCCGCGCGTGCTGCCGCAGCTCCGCCGAGACACCGCCCGTATCCATCAGGGATTCCAGGTCCTGCCGGAGCAGGGTGGGAACGAGTCGCCGGGCGATGGGGGCGGGTGTGCTGGGGTTGAGTGCGATGGCCTTCCGGACGCGGTACCGGCTCGACCATCGACGATGCCGCGCGACCGTCGTGAGCACCTCGGGACGCGTGGGACGCATCGCGCTGATCTTGACGACATCCCGTTCCGTGATCCGGGGGTTGTCGAGCAGGATCGCGATGACCCGGTGGTCACGGTCGTGCACGAGCCGGTCCAGCTTGAACCGGTCCGTGCTGCGGGCCGCAGAGCGGCGTACGCCTGCAGGGGCGTCCATGTGGTCGTTGCCTGTGAATGCCTGGTCGGCCGTGGGATTGCGGTCGTCCAGGGCGCTGATGAACATCCGGGCGACGTCGTCGCAGCCGTGGGCCTGTGCGAGTGCATACGCGGCCTTGACGCGGGCATAGGGCATCTGCTCGTAGACGGTCGGCTCCAGGGCGAGCTCCTGGAGCACGGCGCGGGCGCGTCCATTGCCCTGGCGGGCCCGGTCGACAAGCAGCACCAGCGTGGCCACCAGGGCCTCGGCGCTCAGCGACTGCAGGGCGTCTCGCACCACGGTCCGACGGAAGGCGCGCTCCTGGACACCATCCAGCAGGCGCTCGAGCCGCAGCAGCGAGTCCAGCAATGCATCCCGCCAGTCCGGGCGGACCCAGGTGAGGTCGTCGAGGCGGAGCGGCGGCTGCATACGGCTGCACTACCCCGGAGGCGCGGTGTGTGCCGCTTGCGGCCAGACGTGGCATGCTGCGCGGGGAGGCGCGATGCTCGCTGGCAGGTCCAAGCTCCTGATTCTCATCGGCGCTCTCGTGCTGGCGGGCGGCGCCGGGGCGTTCGCGCTGTGGCCCGAGCCACCTCCGCCGCCAGAGCCGGAACTCGCGCTCGAGTCCGACGAGGCGGAACCGACCCGTGACGAGACGGAAGACTTCATGCGCGAGATCGGGTACGTCCAGTAGGGGACGGCGGGCGTCAGCCGCCGAAATAGGCCTTCCGCCGGCTCTCGCCGATGTGCTGCAGCTCCGAGAAGCTCGACTCCATCGTCTTGGCGTCGAACCCGGTCTTGAGGCTCATGATGCGGTAGTCCTTGAGCTCCCGCAGCTCGCCGGGGTCGGTCTGGCCGTCCGCGTCCTCATCGACCCAGATCATGAGTCCGACAAGCTCTTCGCCGGTCACGACGCCATCACCGTCCTTGTCGAAGTAGTGGGCCAGCTTCTCGAATCCGTTCGCGAAGCGCTCGTACCCGTTGATATCGAACTCGCTGAACAGCTCCTTGCCGGAGGTGATCTGGCCATCGCCGTCGACATCCCAGACCAGGAAGCCATCGCCCCCGCCCTTCTCGAGCCACTCCGTCTGCTCCATCTCGTTCCGTGCGCCCCAGGAGTATGTCCCGTTTTCCCAGGCGCCGACCTTGTTGCCCTTGGCGTCGAAGAACACGGCGTGGGTCACGCCGCCGCCGGCGGTCCAGGTCCCCGCTCCGCCCAGCTTCTCGCTGCGCGCCCCCGCCAGGCTTGCGGCCACCTGCTGTTCGTTCATGCCTTCGTTGCCGCAGATGGCCTTCACCGATCCGCCGCGGATGCGCGGTGCGCCGCGCCCGGGGAGGGCGTTGCGCATGCTGAATTCCCAGGTGCCGCGGGTCGGGTCCAGGTCGAAGCGGGTCGTGGGGCCCGTGATCTCGCCATCGGCGAGGGTCGTCTTGGCGGTGGTGTCGTGCCGGCCGTTCCGGTTGAGGTCCAGGATCAGGGGATCGCGGTTGCGCTCGCGCCAGGCGCCCAGGTCCTGGGTCTGTCCGTCGGAGCGGTGATCGAAGAAGACGTTCCACATCGCCACGGAGTCTTCCTGGTAGATGGCCGCGTTGCCGCTCCGGGCCATCTCCGTTCCCCCCGCACCGTACTGGTTGACCATGAGGTCCTGTTTGCGGGGGCCGCGGATGTCTCGCAGGTAGCCGCGTTCATCGTACGGGATGCGGGGATCGTCCTTCCCGTTTGCCACCATGCCGGGCGTGACGTGCTCCCAGAGCGACTGGCTGCTGCGGAGGTCGTCCTGCGCGGCCTGGTTGCTCTGCGCGGCCTTGAGGGAGGCCTTGCTGGGCGGCGTGCTGCCTCGTCGATGCGGGGATGCGCTCGGCTTGAGGTCCTTCATCAGGCACACCGGTGCGGGAGGTTCACGACCTAGGAATACCACGCACTCCGGGCCGCCTCCCGGGCCTGCAATCGGCCTGATACAGCTACCACCCACCTCCGAAGAGGATGTCGATCGAATCGGTGTACCCGGAGACCACGAGGTCGAGGCTCCCGTCTGCATCGAAGTCGCCCGCCGCCCGCAGGCCCACGCCATAGATCATGTCGGCGGTGCTCCCGCGGCTGGTCGCGTCCAGTGCATCCGGCGACCGGGTGCCGGAGCCGAGCGGCCCGTAGGCGAGGTGCAGGGCGCCACGACCGTCCTCGGCCCTTGGTTCCGAGATGCCGAGATCCGCCATCCCGTCGCCCGATACGTCGCCGACGGTGAGGGAGTAGCCGAAGTAGGTGTCGAGCTCGGGCTGCGCGACGATCGTTCGTGCGGCGTTCGCGATGCGGATTCCGGTCGGGGCGCCCGCGAAGACGAACACCCTTCCGCCCTCCGGCGTGCCATCGCCCGGCGCCCCCAGGACCAGGTCGTCCGACCCGTCTCCGTCGAGATCGCCCGCCGCCATGCTGAGCCCCACCTTGCCCAGGGCAAGTGTGCCGGCGACGCCATCGGAGATGTCGGACACCAGGGAGTCGCCGTCGGGTGGTCCGTCACGGAGGACCCAGACGAGGCCACCCTGCTCGCTCGTCGTGTCCGCATAGGGGTCGGAGGTGACGGTGTCGTCCACGCCATCTGCGTCGAAGTCACCGGTGATGAGGACGAATCCGGGAATCGCTCCGCCGTCACCGAAGACACGTGCGCCCGCAGCGGTCGGACCTTCGACGGAGCCGGGGTCGAGGGGCGTGTTCAGGACGTACAGGGCGCCCGGATCGGTCGCGTTGCCACCGTAGGGGTCGCCGAAGATCAGCGCGCCCGAGTCGGACGCGACGGCGATGCCGGTGGTGAACGTCGCTGAACCGATCCCGTCGATGCGGGTCGACGCGTTCTGGAGGGTGAGGTTGCCAGCGAGCGGCCCCAGCAGCACATGGGTCGAGTCGTTCAGGTCCTGCGCCAGGAGGTCGGATGCCCCATCGCCGTTGACGTCCGCCACGATGACGCCCACACCGACAGAGGAATCCGGGCTCCCCCGCAGCGTCGCGGCTGCGTCGGTGGCTTCGATGGTCACGCCGGCCTCGAGGCCGCTGTACACCATGACCAGACCGTCTGCATCGTCGGTGAAGGGTGAAGAGGAGACCAGGTCGTCCGTGCCGTCATCGGTCAGGTCACCGGCGGCGTTCCACAGCCCGAAGTAGATGTCCGACGCATTCTGGATGACGCCGGGGTTCGCTTCATCGCGGAGCATGTCGCCGGCGTAGGGCAGGCAGGTCCCCGGACTGCCGTCGCAGTCATCATCCTTGCCGTTGTTGCAGACCTCGATGGCACCGGGGTTCACGGCGCCGTCTGTGTCGTCGCAGTCACCCGGCCTTGCGACCTGGCCGTCCTCCGGGCGACAGGCATCGCCCTCGTCGACATCCCCCCAGCCGTCACCGTCGAGGTCGGCGTACATGCTCGTGGTCCCGGTGACGTCCGGGTCCTCGTCGTCGGCCAGCCCGTTGCAGTTCTCGTCCGTCCGGTCGGGATCGCAGGTCTCGACGGCGCCAGGATGGATGGCCGGATCTCCGTCGTCGCAGTCCCCATCGGACACGGTGTATCCGTCGCCATCGCCATCCAGCGGGCGCGCGTCGGTGTCGCCATCGCCATCGCAGGTGCCGAGGTCCTCGCAGGTCTCCGGGATGCTGGGGTCCGTGAAGAGCTTGCAGCCGGTCGGCAGGCAGAGGAGGGGGAGCAGGAGACGCATGGGGCCTCAGATGATGCGGTGCAGGACGACGCCCGCGCGGAGCTTGGGCTCGAACCAGGTGCTCTTGGGCGGCATCAGCAGGCCCGCATCTGCCACGTCGAAGAGCTGGTCCATGCCCGTAGGGTACAGGTGGAACGCGACGGCAGCCTCCCCCCGGTCCACGGCCCGGGCGAGGGCCTCATGGCCGCGGATCCCTCCGACGAAGCGGACGCGTGTGTCCCTCCGGGGGTCGGTGATTCCGAGGATCGGTTCCAGCACGTTGTCCTGGAGTACAGCAGCGTCGAGACACCCGACGGGGTCGTCGACCGGAACGACGCCTTGGCGCGGGGTGAGCCGGTGCCAGGCGCCGTCGAGGTACATCGTGAAGCAGCCCCGACGGTGTGGTGCCGGAGCGGAGGCGGGCCCCATCTCGAAGCGTTCGGAGACCGCGGCCAGGAAGCTGGGGGCGTCATGCCCGTTGAGGTCCGCGACGACGCGGTTGTATGCGAGAACCTGCAGCTGGCTGTCGGGGAAGATGCCCGCAAGGAACCAGCCGCTGGTGCCCGCGCCGCTCCGGGCTGCAGACACACGGGAGGCGGCTGCGGAACGGTGGTGTCCGTCTGCGATGTAGAGCGCGTCGACCGTCGAGAATGCTGCCTCGATGGCGGCGATGTCCGGCGCGCGGTCGATGACCTGCAGCTGATGGCGGACGCCGTCCTCGGTGGTCACGTCCCAGGCGACGGGGCCGGTGGCGGCAGACGCCAGCACGGCATCCAGGTCGGCCCGGTCCCGGTAGGCCAGGAACACGAGGCCCGTCTGCGCATCCATGGCGTCGATGTGGTCGACGCGGTCCTGCTCCTTGGTGGGTCTCGTCAGCTCGTGCTTCTTGATGGTGCCGCGGTCGTACTCGTCGACGCTGCACAGCGCCATCAGTCCCTGCTGGGTGCTGCCGCGCCACGTCTGGGTGTAGAGGTAGAAGCAGTCCCCGTCGTCCTGATGGAGCAGTCCTTCCTCGAGGAAGCGTTCGAGTGCGGCGCGTCCGGCGTCGTACGCCGCACGCGAATGTTGCGCGATCCGGTCGGGCAGCTCGGCGTCCGAGCGCGTGATGCGCAGAAAGGATCTCGGGTTGGATGCCACCATCTCCCTGGCCTCTGCACGATTCATGACGTCGTAGGGCAGGGCGATGATCTCGCCGGCAAGGGCGTCTGCGGGACGGATGCCACGGAAGGGGCGCACGCGGGCCATGGAGCACCTCGGAGGGGAGACGCCTCCTGCCTACCACGCGCCGCGGGTCCTCGCCCCATGGCGGCCCTTTCGCCGGTTACACTCGGCCCGCTCAAGGAGCCTGCATGTCCCAGTTCGGTGAGCTCTTCTCCCGCATCCTCAGCGCGGGTGGCTCCCGCGGCCTGTCCCGGGACGCGGACCGCGTGCTTGCGCCACAACCGGCCCTGTCATTCTTCAACGCTGCGCTCCGACGGCACCGCGCCACCGGGGATCTGGTTGCGGACCCGGGCCTGCTGTGGTCGACCGGTGCAGGGCCGGGCCGATGGGAAGGACTCCAGGCACACCTCCTTGCGGATCGGGGTTCGGGGGTTCTCGGGTTCTCGGACGTCCTCCTGGTCGTGAATCGGGACGATTGGCGACGGAGCTTCCGCGAGGTCCGGGTGCCGTGGGTCGAGCGGGCTGCCGACGTCCTCGGGACGCGGTTTGCTTCGTTCCGCCAGGACGAGCAGATGCGTCTCGCCTTCCCCCATCGGCCGCTGGGCTTCCGCATCATCGAGGATGGCAGCGCGGAGATGGCGGGCGAGCGTTTCGGTCTCGGACCCGGTGAGTTCGTGACCGGCCTCCTGCCGAATCTGTACGGCGGCCCGGCCCGTGCGTCGCGCCGCAGCATCGCCCTGCACCTGCACGTCCCCGGTGGCTGGGAGGGCTACCGGGAGGTGGGCGCGCTGCACTCCGACCAGGTGTTGTTCACCCTCGGGTCGCATTGGTTGGACAACTTCAGTCACCCTGCGCTGGAGGTCCCCGCGCTGTACCGCCTGCACCGTTGCGACGACGGAAGCTTCGTCCATGTGATGAATCCGGAGGTCAAGGATCGCTACCGCATCGCCGAGCATGCGGGGGCAGCCGGGCCCGAGGTCCTGCGCATCGAGCGGGCCGACGGTACGGTCGTGGCGTGGATGGTCCTGCAGGTCGTCGACGAGCAGGGGCCTCCGGGTGTCGTCCCACCGCGACGCTGGGACAGCACGATGGACGAGCTCGGCGCAGCCATCTCCGGCCTTGGAGGCAGTGGCCCGGTCCCCGGGCCCGCGATCATGTCTGGCCGGACGATGGTGCCGGAGACCATCGACGACCGTCTCGTGAGCCTCCGGGAGACAGGCGCATTGCTCCAGAAGGTCCACTTCGCCCGGTTCATGGAGGGCTACGACGTCTATCTCGATGGTGATGGGCGGGTGGTCACCCAGACGCAGCGGCCGGCTGCGACCCTGCATGTCCGGGGCCCGGTGGTGTCGATGGAGGCGCACCAGGACGGCGTGCGCCTGAACGGTGCAGCGCTCCCGGCGGGAACCGCGGTCTTCCTGGAGACGGACGCCCGCATCCAGGTGGGGGAGACCGTGATCGAGTGGCGGGACCTGTCTGGCGTGGACGTCCGCGGCTGGCCCTACCTGGGGGAGCTGCGTCGGGTCGGGTCCACCAGCCACCTCGTTCACGGGCGGTCCCATCGCATCGGTCGCGAGCCGAGATGCGCCGTGCGCCTCCCAGACGAGCCCCACAACGACAACATCATCTGGCGGCGCGAGCTGCGAGAGGGGGGCACGATCCGGTCGCGGAACGGCGAGATACCCAAGAGTCGCTTCTACATCGACAGCATCATGGTGGCTTCGGAGCACGCCGAAGTCGACCTGGGCGATGCGCCGCGCCTTCGCTCCCTGGCACGGGACTGCTACTCCTTCATCCGCCGGGGCGACGTCGTGCTGCCGCTGCATCCGTGCCGCAAGCAGACGGGTCCCCTGGAACGGTCGCTGGAGCCTGGCGACGAGATCCTAGTTGGAAACTGCGTCTTCCGGATTTTATGGGGAGAGCAGCGGCCCGCGGAGGTCGCTGCCCGGCTGACGGCGTCCGAGCTTGCCGATGCCATGGACGTCACGGCGGCTGCGCCGGACGCGGGTCCCGGGGCCGCTTCCGACGATGGTCTCGCAGCGGCTGCACCCTCCGACCTTCCTGTGGCGGCCGGGCTGGGGGAACACGGGAGCGCGCCGCCGCCGCAGCCGTACCGGAGCAGTGTGGCGTCGATGCTCGGCATCTCCAACGACACCTTCAGTGCCGTGGATGCGCCCACGACGCCCGGTGGCGCGCGCGGAGGCCTGGGACTCCCAGGAACCCCATCCATGCCCGGCGGGGGGGATGGCATCCTCGATGCGCCGACGCGCCCCTCGGCACTGCGGTCGGACATCCTGGATGGGCCGACGCGACCCGATGCCCGGCCTCCGGCGATGACCGGCGTGGACCATACGGCGCTGCCGTTTGGACAGGCCCCGCCGCCCGTATCGATCACGATTGGCGGCGACAGCCTGCTGGGTGACCGGGAGGCGCCGCTTCCCGGCGCCGCCGCGCCGGTGAAACCCGCACCGAAGCCGTCGGCTTCGGAGATGACGGCGGTGGTGGTGGTCGAGGAGGCGACCTGGCAGCATGAGGTGTCCCGGCCCGCGCGGCTCGCACGCGCCGGGTGGGTGGTCGCGGGGACGGTCGTGGTCGGAAACCACGCCGCTGCCGATGTCATCATCCCAGAGAGTTGCTCCGCGCCGGGTCAGGCATTCCAGCCCACCGACTACCTTGAGCTGCATGTCCAGGGGCACCGCGGGTCCTTCCGGATCCTCTCTGCGTCCGAGGCCTCGGCATCTCTCGGCGACGCGGGTTCTGCCGGCGGAGACGACATCGAGGGGCTGGCTGTCTCCGTGCTGCGGAGAGACCGGGACGG
>JAYYRS010000058.1:0-3871 GCA_036126975.1 Myxococcota bacterium | reverse complement strand
GATCGACTCTGTCTCGCGGGCGGTGTCGCGCTCAACTGCGTCGCGAACGGTCACATCCTGCGGGAGACGACGGTCAAGGAGCTGTTCATCCAGCCGGCGGCGGGGGATGCGGGCGGCGCCATGGGGGCTGCACTCTGGGCGTGGCATGACCTGCTTGACAAACCGAGGTCCTGGAAGCTGGACGACGTCTATCTGGGGCCGGGTCACGACGAATCGACGATCGCCCAGACCATCGAGCGCTACGGCGCCGTGGGCATGCGGCTCGACCGCGCCGAGCTGCTGGACCGGACCGCTTCGCTCATCGCAGAGGGCAACGTGGTCGGGTGGTACCAGGGACGGATGGAATGGGGCCCGAGGGCGCTCGGCCATCGAACGATCCTAGGCGACCCCCGGCACCCGGAGATGCGCGACATCATCAACCGGAAGATCAAGTTCCGCGAGGGGTTTCGGCCTTTCGCTCCGTCCTGCCTCGAGGAAGACCTTGCGGAATGGTTCGAGATCGACCGTCCGAGCCCGCACATGCTGCTCGTCGACCAGGTGCGGCCCGAAATCCGGAGCGGCCCCCGGGCGCTCAAAGCCGTCACGCACGTTGACGGCTCCGCCCGCATCCAGTCGGTCAACCGGGAGCAGGAACCCCTCTACTATGACCTCATCAAGGCCTTCAAGAAGCGTACGGGCGTGGGGGTCGTCATCAACACGAGCATGAACGTTCGCGGAGAGCCCATCGTGAACACCCCGGAGGATGCCTTCCTCTGTTTCATGCGCACGAACATGGACGTCCTGGTCATGGGTCCGTACCTGCTCCAGAAGACCGACCAGCCGCCAATGGAACTCCAGAGCGCGGCCGAGGCCTTCGGCCTCGACTGAGCGCGACGCGGGGTCGGGCCGACCGCGCCATCCCACAGATAATCTCCCGGTTCGTCGCAGCTCGGACGGCGGCTACCTCGCCTCTTGCAGCCCGTTCCCCAACGGCAGGCTACGCTCGGTGCTCTCCCAGGAGCCCCCGTGCTGCGTCACGTCCTGCTCGTCTCGGCCATGTCGATGTGCATCGGAACCGTCGCCCTGGGTGCACCGACAGCCCTCACCGCTGCCCCCATCATCGCCGACGGCACGACAGCGACCGAAGTCGTCTTCGCGGTGCCCGGGGTCCGTCCAGGCGATGCAGTCAAGGTCCGGTCCGACGCAGCCCGCGTCGACGCTGTCCGGGTTCCCGCGGCCGGGGTCGTGGTCGCACGGGTCCAGCCCGAAGCCGTACGCGCAGCGGGGCCCCTGGTGGTGTCGTTCCGGGCGAAAAGCGCCCAAGGCAAGGTGAGCGCAGACGTATCGGTCCCGACCCGCCCTGGCTCCGCGCAGCGCATCGAGGTCGCCGCGCCCGTGCCCGGGACCACGCCGGGGGGGGCAGCCGTGACCATCACCCTGCGTCTCCCGGAGACGATGCAGTCCAGGGACAAACGCCTCGTCGTGGGCAGCGCGACCTCCGGCAGCATCAGCAGCGTCCAGCTCGGTGATGGAACCACCTTCGGGACCACCTGGACCCCGCCGGAAGATGCCGCAGGGTCACAGCTGGTCGTGCTGACGTTTGCGGATGCAGCCGCACCCGACCGGATCGCCGGTGCGGTCACGGTCCCCTTGTTTGCCGAAACGAGTTTGACAATCGACGCTCCCGCAGACAGCCAGAACGTCCTCATTCACGGAGGGACCCGACTGGGCCCGACGAAGGCCTCCCCCGCCGGCACCGTCGCGTTCACGCTCGCCATCGACCCGCGCACTCCCATGGCGACGCTGGAGACGACAACGCCCGACGGTCAGGTGCGCACCCGGTCCGTCGAACTCTCGGAGCCGACCGCACCCACCATCGCCTTCATCCCCGGCCCAGAGACCCTCATCGCCGACCCCGCCCGCAGGATTCCCCTGCTCGTTGCAACCCTCGACGGGCGTGGCCAACCGTTGGACGCCACCCCGCCCACGTTTGGCGCAACCCGCGGCACCCTTGGGGTGCCACGGGCCACCGGGATCCCGGGCATCTGGCAGACGGAGTTCACGCCGCCCACCGAGCCAGGGAGCGTGACGTTCTCCGCGGAGGCGGGAGGCATGGTGGCGGAGCGACAGGCCAGACTCGTCGCACCCCTTCCCGCCCTGACCCTCCGTCCCTCCGAAGACCCTTTTCCGCACGAGGCCACGAGTCTCGTGGTGACCGTGTCCGGTGCAGACGGCGTGCCGGCGCTGGACGCGCGGGGGGGCCGGCTGGGCAGCCGTCCTCGGAAGACACCCGACGGGACGACGTTCGTGCTGCGCACCGACGACGATGCTGAGGGTCTGTGGCTGCTCGCGCACCCCCCGCGAGGCGTCCCCGGCGGCGCTCCCGCCACCATCGAGCTGCTCGGGCCTTCGACCGCGCCCGAGACCGGAGCGCGGCCCTACACGGTGCAAATCACGGACGCGGCAGGCCTGCCTGTCGGCGAGGCCTCGCTGACGGTGGACGCTCCGTGGGCGGTCGACATCGAGGCCCCGGAGGCGACAGATGCCCAGGGTCTCGCGCGGATCTGGGTCACACCACCCACCACCGGCGCGGAGGTCCTCCGGGTCCGGGCCGGCGGTCTGCCGGGTGGGGCCGTGCTCGGACCGGCTGGCCTCGCCATCGGGTCCAGCTCCTGGGCACCCAGCACCTGGGTCGGCCGTGCGCCCGCGCCCGTCGTTGCCGTGGCCGTGGTCACCGAAGACCCACCGGTGGCCGCAGAGCCGGGACCCGCCACCCCGGATGCGAGCAACGAGCCGCCTCCAGAATCTCCCGCCCCAGTGGCCCCACTGGCCCCAGAAACCGAGGAACGGCTCCCGGAGGCGGCATCGGCCGCCAACGGATCGGACCCCTGGCTCCTCCTTGGCCTGAGCGGCGGGCTGGGCGGACACGCATGGTCTCAGGATGCCGACGGCGGCATCGCAGGCCCAGAAGACGACGCCTCGACCGCCGGCAGCCTCCCGCTTGGACTCGGGGCAGCCGCCCTCGGGCTGCACGCGCAGGCGTGGTCCCACGGATGGGCCGGACTCGACCTCGACCTCATCGGACAGTCCGGGGACTTTCAGGGCGTTCGACGGAGGACCCTGCGGGGTGGCGTCGGACTGCTCGGCCGGCTGCAGCTCAGCGGGGGGATCTCCGCCTACGGCACTGCCGGCGCCGGCCTGACTCCAGGGTTCCTGGTGCTCTACGAGGACGGTAACCCTGACGACGAAGCGGCCGTCACGGAGCGCGTGATGGGGGGCCAGGTCGGGGCAGGCCTGCTGCTCCGGACGCCGCTCTTCCGTGCCGACCTGGGAGTGCGAGAGCTCCTGGCGCCATGGCCGGTGCAGACCCAGGCGAGGCTAGATGTCGGTGTCGCAGTCGCGGGCTCCCTGACCGTCGACCTCCGAACCCGGACCGACCTTCGCACCATGGCCTTCGACGTGGACGGTGAGGCCGTGGACGCCCGCGACTCCCTGACCTACCTCGGGCTGGGTGTCTCCTACCGGCTTCGCTGAAGCCGGGGGTCCGCTCGCGACCCAGGGGGCAGCGGGATGCTGCCGCTTATGGACTCACAGGGCCGTCCAGCGCACACCGGGGATTCCGGAACCGGGCGGCGGCGGATTCGCGCCCACCATGTAGAGCACCCGGCGGTTCCGAGCCTCGTCCACGCCGTCTCCCGTAGGGACCGCGAGGAGGGACTCACCGAAGCCATGAAAGTAGATGGGCTTGTCGTGGCCATGCTGCCTTAGCCACGTTGCGATGGCTCGCGCTCGGCGACGAGAGAGGTCGCGATTGTGTGCGCCATCCCCGACAGTGTCGGTGCATCCTGCGATGTAGAGCTTCACCGGCACGACATCACCGTATTTCTCGATG
>JAYYRS010000057.1:0-2864 GCA_036126975.1 Myxococcota bacterium | reverse complement strand
TTCGCGACCACCAGCTCTCCGAGATTGTAGGCGAGCATGGACTTTGCGACCAGTTTTCCGTGCGCGCCGGCGCCCACCATGAGCGCTGCCCGACCATCGAGGCGCCCCAGGACCTGCCGTGCGAGCTCCACGCCAGCACGCCCCACGCTGACCGCCTCCCGGCCGATGCCCGTCTCCGTCCGGACCCGCTTTGCCACATGGAGCGCACGGTCCATGATGCGGTGCATGGTCCCACTGGTGCCCCGTCCGGCGACGGCCACCCGGTAGGCCTCCTTCACCTGGCCCAGGATCTGCGGTTCCCCGACGACCATGCTGTCCAGGCTCGAGGTCACGCGGAAGAGGTGCCGCAAGGCGTCCTGCTGCTGGTAGCGGTACAGATGCTTTCCAACACGGCGCGTGCGGAGCCCCTGCCGTTCGACGAGCCATCGCGCCACGTCATCGGGCGCGACCCCTGCACTCGGCAACGTATACAGCTCGACACGGTTGCAGGTGCTGATGAGCACGGCCTCGTTGCCCACCCGGTCGCGCCTCAGGTCATCCAGCAGCCCTGGAACGAGCGCCGGAGACACGGCGAGCCGCTCCCGGACCTCGACCGGGGCCGTGTGATGACTCACGCCGACGGCGACGAGGCGCATTCAGCCCCCCCCGCCATGCCAGCCCTGGAGGACCACCGAGGCAAAGAGCACGAAGAATCCGAGACCTGCGAATCCACCCACGCCGAAGATGGCTGCAAGCCGACCGCGCCAGCCCGACACCAACCGTAGATGAAGCCCGGCGGCGTACCAGACCCAGAGCAGCAACGTGCCCCAGATGGTGGCATCAGGTCCCATCGAGCTGTCCGGATGGGTCGCAGCCCACATCCCACCGACCGCCATGCCGGCAGTCAGCGCAACGAAACCAAGCGCCATCGACTGGTAGTTCCGCTTGTCGAGGGTCTCCAGGGAGGGCAGTCGGGCGATGCCGCGCAGCCTCCGGGCCTTGAGACGCGCCCGGACGACCAGGAAGAGCACAGAAAGCGTGAATGAGACCGCGAAGCCGAGCAAACCCGCGAGGATGAGGCTCACATGGAACGGAAACCAGAGCGTCGCAAGCCGGTCTGGCGGTCCCCCTCCCGGTGCCAGCTGTCCTCCGGCCAAAAGAACCACACCGAGTCCAAGGAGGAGCGCCTCGAGCAGCTCCATCCGGGGCCGAAGCCGCAGGTAGAGCCACCCGAGCATCACCCACAGCGACAGGGCCCCGAGGCCGAACCTCATGGAGTCCAGCGGTACACGCCCGGCGACAACCCCCTCCGCGGCGAGTGCCCCGACGTGAAGCACCAGGGCCGCGCCGACCCACCCGCCGTGCCGGGTCAATCGCGACAGGGCCTCGGGCCGGCGCCCGAGGAGGGGGCCGAGCCAGGCAAGAAGCGCGAGGATGGCGAGCACACGTTCCAACTACACCCGACTACCGCACCCTCGCCGTTCCCACCACTGCCGCCCGGGACCGGACACGCCCGGGGGTTCTACTTCTCGCTTCTGCCTCTGCTGTCGTCGGACTTCTTTCCGAAGGAGAAGAGGCCCTTCAGCGACAGGCCGCTGCGAGCGGGCGGCTCCGACTTCGACTGCCGCATGTCGCGCAGCCGCATCCGCCGGCGGGCATCGACATGCTCTGGATTGATCTCGATCGCCTGTTCGAACGCCGCGTATGCGCCATTCTCATCCCCGGCACGCAGCCGGATCTCCCCGACCGTCGCCATGAGATCCGCACGCTGCCCCATCTTCATGCTCTTCAACTCCAGCATCGCCGCTTCGGCCTGCGCGCCCTCGATGTCCCCCGATTGCCATCCCGTCTTCAACGCAAACCACTCGTAGGACACCTCGGTCGGGTCGACCTGCTTGGCTTCCATCCAGAGCTTGTGCGCCTCACCCCACTGCTTCTTGCGCGCGGCCACGTCCGCCCGCTTCGCGATCAGGCGCGCGCGCTGCTGCTCTGCGGCGGACGCATACGGTCTGCCCTCCTCCGCGGCCCGCATCCTCTGCCTCGCCTCGAGGAGGACGTCCACATCGGCGAGCGCTTCCTTTGCCAGCCCGAGACGGGCAAAGCACCGCCGAGCAAGCGCCTGCGCCGGCTTCGATGCGGTCAGGTAGATGTCGGGGTGGAAGTTGGCTGACTGCGCGCGGAATGCAGCTTCGACGCCCTCCGACGTCATCTGTTCGCTGTCGTCGATCCCCAGTACGACCCAGGGGTCCGAAGTCCGGTGTTCTTCAAACCATGCGCGCAGCGAGTTCGCCTCTTCATCGCCCTGTTCTGCCCCGCCATCCGATTCCTCCGCCGCCGCATCGATGGTCTCGATCTCGATGTCGTCCCGCTCTGGCTCCACGATCCGTCCCGTCCCGCCGATGCTCTCGCCGAGTTCCAGCAGGCCGAGACAGAGCAGCAGGTCCACCGCCGCCCAGACCTCGTCGGTCTCCCCGCCCCGGGCCGCTCCGAGCAGCTCCCCGAGGGTGTCCACCCGCGCTCCGTCGCGGAGCAGGCGAAGCGCCGTCGGCGGAAGCCCCCACTGGGATTCCGGCGCATCATCCGGGAAGCGGGCCTGGATGGATGACTTTCGTCGACCACCAAGCATCGAACGTATCGCCGGGGCTGGCCGCTCCTTTCTGGCTGCTGCCGCAAGGAGCCGCGGCAGACGCCCCGGCAGGGTCATGACGCTTCCCTGCGGCTCATCGGGGACGAAGCGGACCATGGCTCCCTCCGTGCCGGTCGCACGGATTGCTGCCCGAGCGATCCCGACCCCCGCCGCTGTCATCGCCGTTTCAGGGTCCGTCCCGGCCCCGATCGCGGCGCCCAGGGCCGCCATCAATCCCTGGGCATCTTTACTGACTACC
>JAYYRS010000056.1:0-3325 GCA_036126975.1 Myxococcota bacterium | reverse complement strand
CCCCCGGAAGCTCCACGCGACGGCGTCGTCTCCCCTGTCGGGCGTCATGGGGCGCTGACGCGCCGCCGGGTGCCCGCAGCAGCGATACACTGCTCCCGTGCCTCCGACCCGTCCCATGCGCGTGATCCTCGCCCGTCCTCCCCGCCGGGAGACGGGCGACGCCGGCTTGCCCGTCCCCCCCCTCGGGCTCGCCTATGTCGGCGCTGCTCTGCGGAATGCTGGCCACGCCGTCGACATTCTCGACGCGTACGCACTCGGCTGGACCTGGCCGCGATTTGCCGATCAGTTGGCCCAGCGGAGACCCGATGTCCTGGGGCTGACCGCGATGACGCCGGTCGCGGACGTCGCGGCGAGAGCCGCGGCACTCGCCCGGCCCCATGTCGGCACCATCCTGCTCGGCGGTCCGCACCCCACCGCCGTCCGGCATGCCGTCTTCGATGAGATGCCAGCAGTCGACCATGCGGTGTCCGGCGAGGGCGAGGCCGTCGCGGTCGAACTGCTTGACTGGGTCGGCGCGGGTGCTTCCGGAACGCCTCCCCCTGGGGTGATCACCCGGGGCCACCCTCTCGTGCCCGCGACGCCCGAACCGGACCTCTCCCGGATCGCACGCCCGGCGAGAGACCTCCTGCCGATGGGTTCCTATCGCTACCTCTTCGCGACCCGACCTGGATTCGGCACCATGATCACCAGCCGGGGCTGTCCCTTCCGCTGCTCGTTCTGCGACAAGAGCGTCAGCGGCAGTCGCTGGCGCGCGCGGGCGCCCAGGGACGTCGTGGACGAGATGGAGGAGCTGGTCCGACATCATGGCGTGCGCTTCATCAACTTCTACGATGACAACTTCACGCTGCATCGCGCCCGGGTCGTGGGGATCTGTGAGGAGATCCTCCGCCGGAGGCTGGACGTCGAGTGGAAGTGCGAGGGACGGGTCGACGGGGTGGATGTCGAGCTGCTGCGATTGATGCGCCGGGCGGGCTGTCGCACGGTCGCCTACGGGGTCGAGAGCGGAAACGCGGAGACGCTCGCACTGCTGCGAAAGGACGTGAAGGTAGAGCAGGCCCCCGCCGCGTTCGCTGCCACGCGCGCTGCGGGAATCCGCTCTCTCGCCTACGTCATCCTGGGCGCGCCCGGAGAAGACGCAGCCGCCGTCCGGCGCACCATCGCATTCTGCAATGAGATCAAGGCCGACTACGTCCAGTTCTCCACCCTGACGGCATTCCCGGGAACGCCCCTCTTCAGCGAACATGGTCGGGGATCAGACGTGCGGAATCCAGTCGACGGCGATCTCCATCGCGAGACGCTGACGGATCTGCCCCCAGACGAACTGCAGGCGCTGCTCCGGTCGGCGTGGACGGGGTTCTACCTGCGCCCCAGGCCGATGGCCCGCCTGCTTCGCGACGCCGTGGCGAGCGGCAGCATCGGAGAGGCAGTGCGGCTCGGAGCTGCGCTCGGGCGCTGGGCCGCCGCCTGATGTCTCCCATCGAGCTCCCTACCAGGTGAGCTCCAGGACCCGCTCCTTCACCACGTCGACATGGTCGAAGTACGGATTGAGCGCGACCACCGCTTCGTAGTGGAAGAGCGCCTTGTCGGCGTCCCGCCGGGGCCCGTAGTAGATGTTGCCCAGGAGGTAGTGCGCGACCGCGCTGTCCGGGCAGTACGCGAGCGTGCTCTGCAGCTCGGTGCGGGCCTCGTCCCAATCCTTGAACCGATAGGCCAGCGATCCCAGGTTGTTGTGGGCCTTGCAGTAGGAGGGGCGGACCTCGAGGGCGCCCCGCCACGCATCCTTGGCGCGCGGGACGTCGCCGACTTCGGCATAGGCAATCCCGAGGTTGTTCCACGCATCCAGGTCGCGGGGCTCCAGCTCCAAGGCAGTCTGGTAGGCGGAGACTGCGCCGCTGAAGTCCTTCGCAAACCGACGGGCGTCGCCCAGCCCGTACCACGCCTCGGCCGCTGCCGGGCTCCGTTCCGCTGCCTCCGCCCAGAGCGCAACCTCACTGGCCCACACCGCGTTTCGGGCCCGGCTTCCCAGCACCGCAGCACACGCCAGCCCGACCCAGGCCCCGAGCACGAGACGCCGACGCACGAGGGGCAGGGCCAGACCGAGCCCCAGGAGGAGATACAGCCCTGCCTGGTAGCTCCGATGCTCCGCCATGTATTCCTTGAGCATCGGGACCGACGTGCTCGGAACCAGGGTGAGGCCCGCCGCGAGCATGCTGAACCCGAGGACCGGACGACGCCGACCCACCGCGATGCCGACCACGACCATGGTGGTCCACCCGATGATGACCGCGGCACCCCGGATGCTGAGGGGCGCCACGCCGTCCTGCCCATGGAAGATCGTCTGCCCGAAGGGCACCAGCCACAGGCGGACATATCGGAGCCAGACCTCCGCCGAGGTGGCCAGCTGTACGCCGAGCGGCCGCTCGACCTCGACCGGCAGAACGGTCCCGGTGTGATGGAACCGCAGCGCAGTCGCCGCCCCGATCGCGAGCACGAATGGCAGGAACCACAGCGCGCCCCGCCGCCGGAACCGGGCACGAGGCGGGATCCCCTCCGCGCCCGCGGCGAACCATTCCAGGGCGACCAGGATGCCCGGCACGACGACCGCGACCTCTTTCGACAGTGCGCCCCCCCCGAACGCAAGCATCCCGGCGAATCGCCATGGCCAGCCGCGTCCGCCGACACGCTCCACGAGCAGCGCACGCGCCCAGGCACCCACCGCGGCGAAGCAGAACACTGCACAGAGCGTCTCGGAGCGGCCGGTCGTGTAGGTGACCGACTCCGTCACCATGGGATGCACGGCCCACAGCGCAACGACCGCAGCGCCCCGCCACAAGGGTTCATCCCGCCGGAACACGCGCGCGACCCCCTCGGCCATGCCCAGGGCGGCCCCCGCCGCGAGCGCATGGATCGCCAGGTTCGTGAGGTGGTAGCCCTGCGGGTCGAACCGGAAGCGATCGAAGTTCCATGCATAGCTGAACATCAGGAGGGGTCGGGCGAGATTGTACGAACCGATCTCCCGCCACCGTTCGAGCATGCGGATGGTTCGGTTGCCGATGACCTCGACCTTGTCGTCGTAGACGAATGGCGCCTCCAGGCTGCCCCACCACGCGAGCGCGATCAGTCCGACCACGGCAAGCCACAGCAACCGGCGGAGTACGGCGTGGCTCAAGCGGGCCTCCTGGCGTCGCAGGCGAGGACGGAAGCGTACAGGTCGAGGTGCCGGGTCGCGACCGCCTCGAAGCCGAGTCGCGCCGCGATGAACGCTCGCCCGCGCGAGACCATCGCGCGCGCCGCCACGCGGTCGTCCAGCAGCGTGCGGATCCGC
>JAYYRS010000055.1:0-9667 GCA_036126975.1 Myxococcota bacterium | reverse complement strand
GACGTGGACGGTGCCGGATGGGATGGCCCGGTCCCCGCCTGCGGCCAGAACGGCCAGTACGTAAACGACTGCAGCGGCAGCTACGACGTCGCCTGCTACCTCCTCTGTGTCACGTTCTCTTCGGACATCCTCGGCTGCGTGCTCAGCTGCGCCACCGACTGCAATCCCAACTACAGCGGCATCGCGCAGCCATGCCGTTGAGCCGGCAATGAGCCGGATGTCCGCAACCCGGGGTCGGCGATTCCCGTCCGCAGATCCCCGCCGCGGTACCCGCCAGTAGGCCAGCCCGCGGCACCGCCCGGGTATCGCACCTGCGTCGAGAGTCCTTTCCCGAGCTGCATCGCGAGCAAGTGAAGCACTCGGGTGGGGGGACCCGGTCGGGGCCCGCCGGCTGGTTTCACCCGGATTGTTTCTTGACCGGGCGGAGAATGGGGAGAAGCTGGTCTCATGCACAGCACCCACCAGGCGGGGGAGACCCTCCCCCGGCCCGCTCCCCGCACCCTCTCGTCAGCGGGAAAGACCGATATCCAGGGCCACCGGGGCCTCGTCATCGGGGTCGGAATCGTGCTTGCCTGGGCCGTCTGTCTCGTGGCACAGCTTGCCGAGCCGTGGCGCCCGGGCGCGGTGCCCTTCTGGATTCCGTTCGCATTTGCGCTCCAGACCTTCCTGTTCACAGGCCTTTTCATCACCGCCCATGACGCCATGCATGGCACGCTGGCCCCGTCCCATCCCCGCCTGAATCATGCGCTCGGGGCCCTGTGCGTGACGCTCTTCGTGGGCTTCAACTACCAGAAGATGCGCCGGAACCACATGGCCCACCATGCATCTCCCGGCGTTCCCGGTGACGACCCGGACTTCCACGACGGCCGGTGGACCGGACCTGTCGCGTGGTACCTCGGCTTCATGGCCCGATACATGAGCTGGCGACCCCTGCTCATCCAGGCCGGTCTGTTCCAGGTCCTCACCCACGGCCTGGGGCTCCCATGGCACCAGGTGCTCCTCTGTCAGGCGCTCCCCGCGGTCGTCTCGAGCATGCAGCTCTTCTTCTTCGGTACCTGGCTTACCCATCGCACGCCGCCCGGCGGGCATGACAACGTCCACAACGCGCGGAGTTCGTCCTTCCCGCCGTGGCTCAGCCTGCTGACCTGCTACCACTTTGGCTACCATGAAGAGCACCACGAGGTTCCTTCCGCGGCCTGGTGGCAGCTCCCCGCCGTCCGGAGCGAGCGCCGGCCCTGACCGACGGCATCATCCGACTCACAGCGTCCGCAGGAAGCGCAGGAGCGACGCGCGGTCGTCGTCCGTGGCGGTGAGGTAGGCGTCCCTTGCGTTCGCGCCTTCTCCGCCGTGCCAGCGAATTGCCTCATCCAGCGTCCGCGCCCGGCCATCGTGCAGGTAGGACTCGACCGGCGTACACACCTGGGCCTGGTTCGGCCCCTCCATCCCCCCCGTCACGCACGGACCGAGTCCAATGCCCCAGAGCGGGGGAGTGCGCCATTCGTTCCCCGCGGCATCGCCCTCTCCAAGCGAATCTGCGAGTCCATCACCCATGTCATGCAGCAGCAGGTCCGTGTAGGGATGGATCGTCTGGCTGCGCAGCTCCGCGTAGGGATGAAAGGCGCTGGTTTCGTACACGGGCCGATGGCAGTCGCCACAACCGAGCGCATCGAACTGGGCCTCTCCCGCGCGGGCCTCGGGGTCATCGAGGCCACGGCGGGCCCGAATGCCGAGGAGAGAGACATACCGGACCAGATCGTCGAGGAAGGCGTCTCCAAGCTCCGATCCCTGCTCGTTTCCACAATCCGGCTGCAGGACACCACAGTCCGGATCCGGAAACATGGCGGTCATGACGCCCATGTCCCCGTTCAGGGCATCTGCGGTCTGATGCCGCACGCTCGTGGTCCCTGCCTTCCAGCCAAAGCGACCCAGGCGGATCTCCCCTGTCACCGGGTCGGCCACGCGGTGGCCGCGACCGGAGATCCCATCTCCGTCGGCATCCGCCGGGTCTTCCCACGCGAGCACATCCGTCTCTGCGATGGCCTCGAGCAATCCCATTCCCACGAGCTGCGGCGCGATGCGGGCCGAGAATCGAGGAGGTGTGCCCATCGAGAAGGCGAAGACGGGCCTGCGAAGACCATCGACGTCATCCCACGACGAGATGGACACGGCGCCTTCTCCAGCACCATCGACACCAAAGGACTGGACCCGCCGACCCAGCGCAGCCAGGGGTTCGCCATTGTCGTCGCCGACCTTGAACACCCAGGCCTCGAGCGGCGTGCCTTCTGGAGGGCTGGCTGCCCGCCCGTTGCGGTGGTGGCAGCCATCGCACGAAGTCTGCATGTAGCGGGGGCCTGCAAGACCGACGAGCGAGCCGAACGTTCCATTCTCTGCACTTTCGTCGTGCGAGCCATCCAGCATGTCGGTGTGGTGTACGCGCCGTCCCCGGACGAATGCCTGCCCGTTCATCGGCGCGAGATTGGTCGCCATCTGCATGAAGGCATTGTCTGGTTCACCACTGTGGTCGTAGGGGATGGTGGTTCGCCCTCCCAACCATCCGCGTCGGGCGATCGGCACCGAATCCTCCCGCAGGGAGCTCGCATCCTCGAATGTGCCCCTCGTGTCCCAGGGCAGCAGGCCCCCGACCCCAACCTCATACAGGAAGGTCGTGCCGTAGTAGTTCGCCCGGCCTTCCGGCACGCCCGCCAGGAACTGGCTCGCCTCGAATTCCATCGTCTGCCCGATGGCAAGAGGCAGATGGGTTCCTTCGAGCGACACGGCGTGGTCAAGCGTGAACCGGTAGCGGTACTGGTCGCCCTCATCGCTGATCTTCACGTGGTCATCATCATAGGTTCCCGGTCCGGACTCCTCGAACCCACCCGCATAGTTTCCGTGGTACGCCGCGACGGTCCCGATCCCTGAATACCAAGCGCGAAACTCGGGTATCGATAGACGCCATTCGCTGACCATCGAGATCTCGATCGTGGAGCCACCGTGCGCGACGGTGTCGATGAACACGAATCGAGCGGTCCGATGCGTCCAGTAGTGCGAAAGGTAGTGGTCGTAGCTCTGGAACTGGTCCTCGCGGGCATGCCGATCCCTTCCCCGGTCCGCGAAGCGCGTCACGATTGCATCTCCCCTGTCCGTGTGGTTCGCGGGTTCCAACACGGTCCGCTCATCGTAGAGCGGCACCGGCTCTCCACGGGCGACCGGGGCCGCTGTGTCATCGGCACCAGAGTCGAGGCCTGCCGGGGACGCGGAGTCTGGACCGGATTCCATGGTTCCTACCACCGGACCGCTGCATGCGGTCAGCACCACGGCAACTGCGCGAGACCACCGCATCTCATGGCTCCGAGAGAGGGGGGGCCACCCCCACGAAGTATTGCCGGTGTTCCGGGAAGCGGTCGCACGGTCAGTGCCGGACAAGCGCTTCATCGCGGGGTGGGAAGACTGTTCGAAGGGCCGTGCCGCGGGTTCACCGGCGAGGTCGTTGTCGTCCGGATGGGAGATTGCCGCGCCCGGACCCACTGCGTCATGGATCACGGATCCTGGAGCGACCATCGCAATGTCCGGGCCTCCACGGCATAGTAGGTGTGGTCGGTCGACATGCCGAGGAGATGGACCGAGCTCTCGCCCCATGTGAGCTCCCAGCCCAGGTCCCGCATGTCGGTCTCTCCTTCTCCGTCGAAGTAGTACAGCGTCTCCGTGTCTGGATGGACGACGTAGTGATGGCGGTGGGGCTCGAGTTCTGCGGCCCAGTCCTGCCAGGGGCAGGCATCGTCGGCCACCTGAAGCGCCACCGCTCCCGCGATCGCGCAACCATCGCAGGGAACATCCACTTCGTCCGTCCACCGCAGGGTGTAGTGGACCTCACAGTCACTGAAGCCCTGCTCTTCACGGAGGTCGCTGAAGGTGAAATCGAAGGCGCCCGCGCCGGCCCAGCTCCGATCCGGTTCGGGTCCGCTCCACGCTTGCGCCTCGTCATGAGGCCCTGTCGGGGTCGACTGCGGGGCGGTGGGCGGAGCAGAACAAGCCATGGGGAGGAGGAGGAGAAGGACTTGTGCTGCTCGCATCGGGCCTCCGGTTCGCTCGGCCATGCTACCGCGCTACACTCGCCGACATGGCCCTACTCATCGAACGTTGCACCCACGGACCCTGGACAGGGTGTGTGCGCCTTCGCACCGCGGACATGGAGCTGCGGCTGCTGGTGGATGCCGGTCCCCGGGTCCTGTTCCTCGGGCGGCCCCACGGGCTGAACACGCTCTACGAGGCTCCGGTCGAGGCTCCTCGAGGACCCGGCGGATGGCGCCTGATCGGGGGTCACAGGCTGTGGACCGCTCCCGAAGACCCTGTGCAGACCTATGTGCGCGATGACGCCCCGGTACGGTTCGAGATGATCGATGAGGGCGTGATTCTTCATGGTTCAGTCGAGGCTCCCACCGGCATTCGCAAGGTCATCACGGTGCGAATGACGAATGAGGTGATCCACCTTCGACACGAACTCGAGCAGGTGACGGGCGAGAGCGAGCGCGCTCCATGGGCCATCACGGCCTTCGGACCGGGGGGACACGCATGGCTGCCTCGGGTCGTTGCCCGGAGCCATCCTGCAGCACTCCTGCCGGATCAGGCGCTGGTGCTCTGGCCCTACACCGACCTCGCAGACACCCGCATGCACCTCGGCAGCCAAGCCATTCGGGTCGACCACGACCCCTCGGCCACGCGACCCCTCAAGCTCGGCGCCGTCCATCCGCAGGGCTGGCTTGCGTGGAGCCGAGGCAAGGATGTCGTCGTCCAGCACACCGCTGCGACCCGGGGGGCTCATCCGGACCTCGGCGCGACCCATGAGATCTTCGTGGACGAGAACATGACGGAGCTGGAGGCCCTCGGCCCCGTTCGCAGGATGGGGCCGGGCGATAGCGCCGTGCTCGAGCAGCGCTGGTGGTTCCGTACCCTCTCCCGACCCGTCGACGCAGCCGCACTCGGGCGACTCGTGGCGGAGCTCGGCCTGGACCCGGGCGGGCTGGGTTCCGACTGAGCATCCGCGTCGAGACGATGCCGCGTCGCCATTCAGTCCGCGACAGCCTTCCTCGGTGGCGCGTCCTTCGCGTGCGTGTCTGCCCAGCGGATCATCTCCCACAGCGCGTGTCCGATGCTCTCGCGGGCCCGATAGCCGTGCTCCTCGTACGGGAGTTCCACCCAGCGGACGACCGCACCGTTGCCCTTCATGGCGGCATACATGCGCTTGGACTGCATGGGATACGTCCCGGAGTTGGGGTCCTCCGCGCCGTGCAGCATCAGCATGGGCTCGTCGATCTTCGCTACGTGGGTGAACGGAGACATCTCGACATAGACGTCCGTGGCTTCCCAGTAGGTGCGCTGCTCCGACTGGAACCCGAACGGCGTCAGCGAGCGGTTGTACGCCCCCGAGCGAGCGATGCCCGCCCGGAACAGATCGGTGTGGGCCAGCAGGTTTGCCGTGGTGAATGCGCCGTATGAATGGCCACCGATGATCAGCCGCTCCGGATCCGCGACGCCCATGTCCACCACGGCCTCCACGGCCGCTTCGGCGCCAGCGACCAGCTGCGCGACGTAGGTGTCATTCGGCTCGGCGCTGCCCTCCCCCACGATCGGGATCTGGGGATCATCGACCACCGCGTACCCTGCGAGCAGCATCATCAGCACACTCGAGCCGGAAGGCCGGCTGAAGGTGTGCTCCGACCGCTTGTTCTGTCCGGCATCCCCTTTGGACTTGTATTCGGAGGGGTACGCCCAGAAGACCGTCGGCAGCGGGCCGTCCCTCTCGGGCTCATGACCGGGGGGCAGGTACAGCGTCGCGGTCAGCGGCAGGCCGTCGGCGCGACGATACTCCAGCTTCTGCTTGGTCACTTCGGCAAACTGCGGCGCCCAGTCCTTGAAATCCGTCAGCATCCGGGCGCGCCGCTTGCCCGCGCTGCGCAGCTGGTGGTTTGGTGGATCGGACTTGGACTGCCGGCGGGTCACGAATCGCTCTCCCGCTGCGTCGAGCACCCTCTCCACGGATTCATTGGTCTCTCCCGAGGCCTGCCAGATCCGCTCTGTCCGTCCGGTCTCCAGGTCCATCCGATCCAGGAACGGGTACACCCCTGCAGGCGAGGCGCCCTTGCCCGCAAGCAGGATTTCCCCGCCCGGGGTCTGCTGGATGATCCATCGGCCATGGGGGCCCATGGTTTGCACGACGGAGCCCGGATCGCTGTAGGCGTCCTGATAGGAGCGGTCCCAGACAAGCTCCGGTTCGCCATCCGGTCGGTCGGGTCGGATTCGCCACGTACGGACCTGCCGGGTGTCGTACCACCACTCCGAAGCCAGCGCGAGATCCCCGTCTCCCCATGTGATGCCCGAATGGCGGAGTTCGGAGCGCCACAACGCGCTGGGCTCGCCCGTAAACGGGGCCTCCCAGGTGCTCAGCTGGTCCCGATGCTTCGCGTCTGCTCCGGCGTCTCCACCATCGAGCGCCTCGACCATGTACAGCGTGGCGGGCTGATCCGGCCGCCACCCGATGCTGCGTCGTCCCGTACGAACACTCGCGTAGGCCACTGGAACATCGTCCGCGAGGGGCAACTCCGCGAGCACCGTCTGCTCGTCCGGCGTCTCCAGGGGGAACACCACGGTCCGGCTCGGGAAACGACCGACCGGGACCTGGTAGGAGAATGGCCGCTCGATGGTCTTCACCAGCAACCATGCCCCGTCCGGCGAGGGGGTGGCCTCGTCTACCAACCCAGGGCCGAGGAGGGGAGACTCGGTGCCGTCGAGGGCGACGCGGACGAGGGCGCTCGTGAGGTAGTGCTCGAACAAGGCCTCGTCGTCAGGGCTCTGCAGAAGGTTGGAGTAGGTGCGTGCAGGCGTCTTGCGACCCAGGTTCTCCTCGATGCGCGGGCCATCCGGTATGCGGCCCTCCGCCGGCGCGGATTGCTGCTCCGCAGGAACCCGCTTGCACACAAGCCCCTGATCCCCTGGCAGCCAGTCACACGGGCTCCCGTACGTTGCATTGAGCACGGGCTCGGTGAGCTGGCGTGCCTCGCCATCGGGTACCGAGACCATCCACAATGCGATGCCTTCGGCCGATGTCAGCGTGAGCGCAAACTTGTCGCCGTCAGGGTGCCAGCGAAGGTTCGAGATGCGGGCGTCCTCCGGAAGGTCGATCGCGCGGCTCGCTCCGCGCGATTCGACCGCCTTGAGCGAGAGACCTCGATAGAGGTACGGCCGCGAGGGCCCGAAGGTGTCCGGATCGAGCTTGATGCCGGCGACCTTCACCCGCGGCGCCGCCAGCTCGTCGAGCGTGCGGAGGGCAGGCCGAACCTGCTCCACCATCCAGGAACCATTTGGCGAGAACGAGACGGACGGCGGGTAGGGCGCATCGAGGATGGCCTGGATGTCCGCAGGCGGCTGTTCATAGGCGGCGAAGGCGGCGGGCAGCAGAGCAACAAGGACAGACATCAGGCCTCCAGGGCGAGCTTTCGGTATCCCGGCGCGGGTGGACGTGTCCGGCCTGGAGATGCTTCCCGGCTCAGACCTGGGACGGTCGGCGCTCGCGCCGCCGCATCGCCGTCCGCGCCCAGCGTCCGAACAGGTGCACTTCATCCGGGTGGTAGCACGCGAGGTAGTACGACATCGTGATGACCGAGAAGGGGCCCACGTTCATCAGAACCTCGACGGTACCGTGCATTCCAATGCCCATGACCACATACAAGGTCCGGAGGTCCAGCCGATTGGAGGTCGCACGGAGCCAGCCCGGCCGTGAGCGCGTACGACGGAACCAGAGCGAGAGCAGCACCAGCGGCCACGTGACCTCCCACAGCCAGGTGGCGATGGTTGCCGCCTGCGTGATGGGGTACACCCAGGCGACCAGGGACCAGTCCGCTCGCGCCCATGTCGGCAACAGCACCGAGCGGTAGATGGCGGAGAAGTCCCCCCACGGCATCCAAGCCGGACCCAGCTTCTGGATGCCTGTCATTGCGTAAACCACGGCGATCTGGAAGACGATGAGGTACCGCGGCCAGGCGACGACCGGCCGTTCCGAGGTCCATCGCCCCCGGCGCATCCGGCACCAGACCGAGAGCGTCTCGCTCGCCGGCGCGAGCAGGACAAGCCACAGTGCATTCGTGATCAGCTTGTCATGCCCGCCCCCCGAGACGGGATTCATCGCAAACAGTGCAATGAAGGCCTGGAGGGCAACAAGCGCTCCCACGCGATGCCCGATGCCCAGCACGAGGCTCACACCACCCCCCAGCGCCAGTCCCATGAGGGACCGCGTGGTCTCCAGGCTCGCTCCTCCCAGAAGCCGAACCAGCCAATGCCCCTTCCCAATCTTGATGACGCCGCCTTCGGTGCGGTCCACCCATACCCATTCGTGGACACCACTCATCCAGACATCTGCAACCGTATGGATGCAGATCAGGCCGAGCGCGATGCGGAACAGGGCGAGTACCGTCGCGGGCTCCCGCGTCGACAGCACACCGACCCATCGTCGCCAGGGACCATCACCCGCACTCATCGATACGCCCCGAGATCCACCGTGGTCTCGAAGTACGGGGCGCCCACGGTCCGAGAACCCGTCTCCCGGAGGGTCGCGGGCGGCGGGAAGTGAAGCGTCCGCATCCGCGCCCGAAGCCGCGTCGCGTCCGGAAAATCCGAGCCGGCCCGCAGCGCGAGCGCGTCCACGAACCGGGGAAAGGTTGCACCCCGCCGATGCCAGGCGAAGTCCGAGATGTAGGCCCGCAGTCGCTCCTGGCGGAGGACCGACCCTCGCCAGTCCCGCTCGGGATCCTGTGCCACGTAGATGGTGGACCACGCTCCGCCCTGCTCCAGCTCGATCTCGAGCCTTCCGGACTTGGCCGGCACCGAAGCGAACATGCTCCACCGCTGCTTCACTCCACAGTGGTTCACGTAGAACTGCACATGCTGGACCGTCTTGCGGCGGGCCTGCTGCCATGCCGAGCCCGCCGTCCAGAGGATCGACTCGATCTCGGCAGGCGTCACCGCAACCCCCAGCCGACCCATGCCCCTCGACAACGCGCCGAACGCATCCTGCGCCTCGGGCTTGGCCCAGGCCCGCTTGTGCATGAACAGCCCGGGCTGCGGGAATGCCAGCACCATCACCACCAGGATGTGGCAGGTGACGAGCAGCGCTCGGAGGTGATCACGCATCGGCCGGCCGAGGATAACGCCCTCGCGTCGTGCCACCGGAATGGAGCCTTCCACTCCGCCGTACCGACCCATCTGCCCGCGCACGCCGAACCGCCCCTTCGGGCTCTCGCTGGGGTAGTCTCGCGCCATGAGCCAAGACATCGACTCCCTCACCCAGACCCTCCAGACACGGCTCTCCGAACTGGAGGCCGCACGCAACGAACTCGCAGCCGCCGAGGCGGCGCAGGCCGAAGCCGAAGCGGCCGCAAAGGTCCACGCCGAGAAGGTCGCAGCGTACGAGAAGGCACTCGCATCCCACGAGGCATCGCTCGCGGAGGCGGAGTCCGCGGTCCGTGCAGCGGAGGAGGAACAACAGCAGGCGCAGGCTGCCCTGGAGGCCGCCGAGGCCGAGGCCCAGGCCCGGACGGAGGCCGCAGAGCAGGAAGCCGCAGCCGAGCAGGAAGCAAGGGATGCCGAGCGCACTCGCCTCGAAGCCGAGCTCGCCGAA
>JAYYRS010000054.1:0-7354 GCA_036126975.1 Myxococcota bacterium | reverse complement strand
ATCACCGAATCACTCCGCAAGCTCGACCCGACAGACCCCCTCCGACATGACTTCGCGCTGGCGCATCTCGGCATCAGTGGCGCATGCCGGAGCCAGTTCGTCTTCGACATCTGCCGTCCATGCACCCTGGCGTCCATCTGTCGGGTCGCGAGGGCGGCGCGATCCCCGCGTTAGAGACCCGCGCCCGCAGACCGGAACCGACCATGTCCCTCGACCTATCGACCTGGACCCGACCCGACCGTGGCGCCTTGTTCGTCGTCACCGGAGCGTCCGGCACCGGCAAGACCACGCTCGTGAAGAAGGCACTGCAGGTCATCCCGCGTCTTGGATTTTCCGTGAGCGCCACCACCCGAGCGATGCGCATGGGCGAGGTGGATGGGCAGGACTACCACTTCGTGACGAAGGCCCGTTTCGACCAGATGGTGTCACAGGGAGACATGCTGGAATTCGCTGCGGTCTATGGGAACGCGTACGGAACGCCCCGGCGCCCCGTCGAGGCAGCCCTCGCCGCCGGAGACAGCATCCTGCTGGAGATCGACTCGCAGGGCGCTGCCCAGGTCCGGTCCGCCATGCCCGAGGCCGTGATGATCTTCGTCCTTCCTCCCAGCATCGCTGCCATCGAGGCCCGCCTCCGGTACCGCAGCACCGACTCCGAGGAGATCATCCAGCGTCGCGTCGCCGACGCCCGGCTCCAGCTCCAGCACTGCGGCGCGTTCGACTATCTGGTGGTCAATGATGACCTCTCCAGCGCCCATGACCAGTTCCAGGCAGTGCTCGTCGCAGAGCTCCGAAAGCGAGCCCGGCACGACAGTCTGGTGTCACGCTTTGCGGGCGCGTCATCGCTGTAGAGCGTCTGCGAGACCGGAAGGCCGGCCCGAGAAGGTGACACCGGGGATGACCCACCGGGCAAACGGGTCTACAATGCGCCCTGCGACGCGACGCAATCGGCGGCATGATGCGACTCAACGACATCCTCGACAAGGTCTCGGAGTACGCGACCGACGCGGACCTCGACACCGTGATGCGCGCCTATGTGTTCTCCGCGCGCGCGCACGCAGGCCAGATGCGCAAGAGCGGTGAGCCGTACCTGATCCACCCGATCGCCGTCGCAGGGATCCTCGCCAACCTCCGAATGGACGTGGACACCATCGCCGTCGGTCTGCTGCACGACACGATGGAGGACTGCCTCACCACGCATGAGGAGCTCGCCGAGGAGTTCGGCGAGGACGTCGCGGACATGGTCGACGGCGTAACGAAGATAGGAAAGCTCGAGTTCCGGACGAAGGAGGAGGCGCAGGCCGAGAACTTCCGGAAGCTGATCCTCGCGATGGCCAAGGATGTGCGCGTCATCCTGGTGAAGATCTGCGACCGGCTCCACAACATGCGCACGCTTGAGCACATGCAGGCCTCGAAGCAGCGGGCCATCGCCCAGGAGACGATGGACATCTATGCGCCCATCGCGAATCGCCTGGGGCTGTCGAAGGTCAAGACCGAGCTCGAGGACATCTGCTTCCAGTACCTCCATCCCGAGGTCAACGAGACGCTGACCCGCAAGCTCGGCGAGGGAGCGGGACAGCGGGAGGCCTACATCGGCCGCACGGCACAGGCGCTCCGGGACACGCTCGAGGACCGGGGCCTTCCGGCGGAGGTCAACGGCCGAAGCAAGCACATGACGTCCATCCACCGGAAGATGGTGGCCCAGAACCTCACATTCGAGCAGGTCCACGATCTCATGGCGTTCCGCGTGTTCGTGTCGGATGTCGGGCAGTGCTACACCGCGCTGGGACTCATCCACGCGACCTGGCGCCACGTGCCGGAGCGGCTCAAGGACTACATCGCTACGCCCAAGTCCAACGGCTACCAGTCGCTGCACACCGTGGTGTTCGGCCCGGAGGGTCGCCAGATCGAGATCCAGATCCGCACCCACGAGATGCACCGGGTCGCCGAGGTCGGCATCGCTGCGCATTGGAAGTACAAGGAGGGTCACCTCGCGCTGAGCCGGGACGACCTCGGCAAGATCGCCCGACTGCGGGAGCTCTTCGAGGCGGCGTCGGAGGTCGACGATTCCGACGAGTTCCTGCAGACCGTGAAGGTCGACCTCTTCGCCGACGAGATCTACGTCTTCACACCCCGCGGGGACGTAAAGTTCTTCCCGAAGGGCGCGACGGTGCTGGACTTCGCCTACGCCATCCATACAGCGGTGGGCAACACCTGCACAGGTGCCCGGGTGAACGGCAGGATGGTGCCGATCCGCACGCCCCTGCAGGGCGGCGACACCATCGAGATCATCCGCAAGAGCGACCAGAAGCCGAGCCGCGCCTGGCTGGAGTACGCAGCCACGGGCCGGGCGCTGTCCAAGATCCGCCGGGTCATCCGGGAGGAGGAGCGCCAGAAGGGCCGCGAGACGGGCGAACAGATGCTCGACAACGAGCTTCGCAAGCGCGGCTACGTGCTGGCGAAGCTCGTGAAGCAGGGTCGGATCACCGACGTCGCCCGCGCGCATGGTCAACACGACCCCGAGGGTCTCTACGCGGCGCTGGGGCTCGGCAGCCTGCCGATGAAGAAGATTCTCGGCGAGCTGGTGAAACCGGAGGAGCTGGAGCAGGAACCAGAGGAGGACGTCGGCTCCCTCGTTGGGCTGATCCGCAAGCTCCGGCGGCGCTCGGAGTCTCCGGTGCTCATCAACGGCGAGTCCGACGTGATGGTGAGCTACGCGAGATGCTGCAACCCCCTTCCCGGGGAGCCGGTCGCTGGCTTCGTCACACGGGGGCACGGCATCAGCGTCCACCGCAAGGAGTGCCCGAATCTGCTCGCCTCGGACCCCAACCGCCGGATCAACGTGCAGTGGTCCAGCGACGCCGGCGGAACCCATCCTGGCGAGCTGCGCATCGTCTGCGCCGATATCCCCGGCATGCTCGCGGACATCGGGAGCGCGTGCAAGGCCATTGGCGTCAACGTGACGCGGATGGAGGCGCGGGCAATCGACGATGACAAGGCGCTCTTCACCCTGGAGGTCTCGGTCACGGACGTCGAGCATCTGGGCCGGCTGATGCGCAGCGTCGAGCGGATCGACGGAGTGATCAGCGTCGACCGGGTGCGGCAGGTGGCGGCCGGCTGACGCGCACGCACGCTGCGTCTGCTCATGCTTCGGGGCTGGCAGCCTTCTCGCCACTGCCAAGGAGGCACAGGTCCTCCCCGACGACGGCTCCGTCACCCGCTCGCACGGCCGCCGCCAGCGCCGCCGGATAGATCCGATGCTCGACGCCGAGGATTCTCGCAGCCAGGGCGTCTTCTGTATCGTCGTGCATCACGGGCACGGCACCCTGCGCGAGGATGGGTCCCTCGTCCGTGCCGGCCGTCACCCGATGCACCGTCGCGCCGGCGATGCGCACGCCCGCGCGCAACGCCTGGGCCTGCGCCCGCAGTCCAGGGAACGCGGGAAGCAGCGAAGGGTGGATGTTCAGGACGCGCCCCGGAAAGGCGTCGAGGAAGCGCGGCGTCAGCAGACGCATGAACCCCGCCAACGCCACCCATTCCACGCCGTGCGCATGGAGCCTCGCCACCAGGTCATCCTCGAAGTCCAGACGAGAGCGGCCGCGACTCGGAACCACCACCGCTGGGACGCCCGCAGACCGGGCGCGGGCGAGACCGGCAGCCTGCGGACGATTGCTTGCGACCACAACGATGCGGGCGGGGTACGCGGGGTCGCTCGCGGCATCCAGCAGCGCCTGCAGATTCGAGCCGCGCCCGCTGATGAGGACGCCGACCGGTGCACGGCTCATGCCACGACCACGCCCTGGCCTTCTACGACCCGGCCCACGACGAAACCGCCCACTGCCTGGGCTGCGGCGGCCGCCTGGTCGGCTGGGACGACCGCAATCATCCCGAGGCCATTGTTGAAGGTTCGGTACATGTCGGCATCGCGCAAGCCACCAAGCTCGCGGAGCAGGCGGAAGATGGCCAGTTCCGGCCAGGAGCCGGCTTCCAGGCGCGCCCCCAGACCGTCCGGGAGCACCCGCGGGATGTTCCCCGGGAAGCCCCCACCGGTGATGTGCACGAGCCCCCGCACGTCGACCTCTCCTCGGAGTCGGGCGAGGTCGCGCACGTAGATCCGGGTCGGACGCAGCAGCACCTCCCCCAGCGGGGCGCCGAGACCGTGCTGCGCCGACCAGTCGAGGTCCGCGACCAGCTTCCGGACGAGCGAGTACCCGTTGGAGTGGATGCCACTCGAGGGCAGGCCGACCAACGCGTCCCCCGGCCGGATGTGCTTTCCGTCCAGGATCTCGTCCCGTTCGACCACGCCGACACAGAACCCCGCGAGGTCATAGTGCCCGCTTCCGTACATGCCCGGCATCTCGGCGGTCTCGCCACCGATCAACGCACAGCCGGACTGCCGACATCCTTCCGCGATTCCAGCAACGACCTCGACCGCCACCGTGGGCGACAGGCGGCCGGTCGCAAAGTAGTCCAGGAAGAAGAGCGGCTCCGCGCCAAGGACTGCGATGTCGTTGACACACATCGCGACGAGGTCCACCCCGATGGTCGTGTGCATGCCCAGGCGCTGGGCAATGAGAAGCTTGGTGCCCACACCGTCCGTGCCACTGACCAGCACAGGGTTCCGATAGCCTTCCGGCATGGCGAACATGCCACCGAAACCGCCGATTCCACCGAGCACCTCCGGACGCCGCGTGGAGGCCACGGCGCCTCGGATGCCCTCTACGACCGCATCGCCTGCATCGATGTCGACCCCGGCCTCCCTGTAGGCATCCGTACTCACCCCGCCGTCCCCGTTCCGTCAGCACCATCCTCGGTGGGCGTGATGCAGTCGACCACCGCGATGTCGCTCGCGTAGCCGGCGGCGTCGGTCACGACGACCCCCCAGTCATAGTGCGTATCGTAGGCGGGGTTGAGCCCGGACAGGTAGAGCGTGAGCTCGACATTTGCCTCGAAACCAGCGCACTCGTCGACATCGAGGGTCTGGTTGACCGGCCCGAAGGGCGAATCCGACGCCGCCACGGTCCCGTCGATCTCCTCATCGAGGAATATCTCCATGCGGTACTGATGCAGATCACCATCCTCATCGGAGATTTCGACGCGCAGCGCCATGGTCACGGTGTCTTCACCGGTCTCGTAGTGGGGCTGGATTCCCGTATTGGCGCAGGACACCGCATCGACCACCGGCACCGTGCCTTCGCACACGCCGATGTCGTCCCCGTCGCTTCCCGCGACGATCAGGCTCTCGCCGGTGTCCTGGCTCGTCTCCTTCCCACAGCCTGCGAGCCCTGTCGTCGAAGCGAGGAGCCCCAGGGAGAGGGCCCTCCGCGCGATGCCTGCCACCATGCCGTCCTCCAGCGTCTCGGTGCGGCCTGGACCGTAGCATCCCGGCGGTCATCGCGCGGCCGGCGGGAGACGCTATGCTCCCATCTCTGCGAGGTCCCTTGGCGCGCCGACTCCCCGCACCCCCGGCCCGGCTCTACCAGGCCCTGCGTGACCAGCTCGGCAGCATCCGGGGCGTGTACCTGCGATCCAATCGTGTCGTCCGACGAAACGATTTCGCCAGCTTTGATGAGACCGTCCTTCTGCTCAACGGTTTCTTCCAGACGCGGACCGTGTGGGAGGTCATGGAGGACAGGCTCCGGGCCGACGGGTACGGCGTGCTGTCATTCGACCTCGGTGGGGTTCTGTGGCGCTACCAGGTCCGGAGCATCACTGACCAGGCGGGGATGATCGCCGAGAAGGTCGAAAGCATCTGCAAGCGGACCGGGCTGGAGCGCCTCCACATCGTGGGGCACTCCATGGGGGGACTGCTCGCACGCCAGTACGTGCAGCACCGCGGCGGGGACCGCCGGGTGAAGTCCCTGATCACACTGGGCACGCCCCATCATGGGACGCCGACGGCCATCGTCGGGCTCGGCGTGACCGGCCTGGGTCTGCTGTCGGAGAGCGCGGGGCAGATGATCCCGGGCTCCCGGTTCCTCAAGAAGCTGCGTCGAACGCCCTGGCCTGCGCAGATCCCGCTCGTGAGCATCTACTCGCGACACGACCTCGTCTGCCCGGCCTGGTGCTCGGAGCTCCGCCCCCGGCCGGGCGAGAGCAGCATGGTGAACCAGAAGATCCGCGGCGTCGGCCACACGGGTCTGACCCATGACCCCGGTGTCTATCGGATCGTCCGACGCCACCTGGACGGTGCAGCGGACCTCTGGCGCGAGCGGAGGGGCGAACACCGCGCCGGATGAACGGACCGATGCCCGCCTGCGATGGACGCCTACTCTGCGGGCTCTGGCGCTTCGGCGGGCTCCGGTGTCTTGTCCGAAGCCGGATCCTCAGCGGTGAGACAGCACCGGAACGCGAGGGTGCCGTCCGCGTAGCCTGCGGCCTCATCCACGGCGAAGGCGCAGCGCGTACCCCGCTCGGCATTGGCGCGGAGTCCCCCCTTCACCACCCGGCGGTTGCCCTTGGACCCTGCGATGCCGGAGGTCCACTCCCGCGGCCCTCCCGACATGCCGAACACGCCATATCCACTGACGCACGTGTCCTTCTCGCCCAGCGTGTACTTCCCATCGACACCCTTTCCGCACATCTCGAGGTCGTGGGCATCCCCATACGCATAGATGTGGTTGCCCGGGCCCTTGCAGGCCTTCTCCCACTCGACCTCCGTGCACAGGCGCTTCCCCAGCTCCTCGCAGGCGTCTGCGGCCTGTTGCCATGTCTGCCGCGTCGTCGCGCGCACCGGTTTCCCGTCCGCGTCCTTCAGGCGGTTCGGGTACTCGAAGCGGTCGATGAAGAAGCCCTCCGACTTCGCAATCTTCGCGAGTGGCTCCGACCGGTTGGCCGTCGTCTTCACGTCCTCCTGGTTCAGACGGCCCTGGACGAACGGACCCGGTGGGATGTACAGCATCTCCGGATGCTGGTCGGACATCGCGTTCATCTCCGCCTCGGACGGCGGTCGGTTCTGCACGGCCACGGCCTTGCGCACCTGGTCATCCTGGACGATCGCCTCTGCCATCGGGTCCGGCTTCTCCCGAGCGCCCAGGTAGACCCCCAGCAGCGCGAGCAGGGCGATCCCACCACCCACGGCCAGGAGGATGTTCCGGACGTTGGGCCCCTGTGGGATCTCGTCGTGCTCTACGGTGAAGACCCGCTGGAGGTCGTTGATCATGTCACGCGTCGAGGGGTACCTGTCCTCGGGTGACTCGCTCAGCGCGACCTCCACGACATCATCGATGTGCTCGGGCAGGTCCCCCCGGAGCTGCGTCGGAGACAGGTAGGTGCCGCGCGGAGGCTGACCGATCAGGAGTTCGTAGAGCATCACGCCGACGCTGTAGACGTCGGCATGGCCAGTCCCGACCTGATC
>JAYYRS010000053.1:0-7316 GCA_036126975.1 Myxococcota bacterium | reverse complement strand
AAACATGCGCTCCTCTGTCGCCCGCGCGCCGCGCGGCCTTCTGGACGATAAGGACCGCCACGGCCGCTGGCCACCCGGAGACTCAAGTGAACGACGCACTCATCGTCAGCATGCTCAGCATCGTCCCCAAGAATCCAGTCGCACGGGGGATGGGCACCGCGTCCCGGCTCCGCCTGCCCGCATGGCTGCACCGCGCACTCGTCCGCTGGTTCGTCGGCAAGTATGGGGTGGATCTGTCCGAGTGCGAGGGCGAGATCGATGACTTCCCGACCCTGGCCGACTTCTTCGTCCGGCCGCTCAAGGCGGGGGTTCGCCCCGTGGACCCCGACCCGGACGTGGTGGTCAGCCCGGTGGATGCACGCGCGCACACCTTTGGGCAGATCAAGGATGGGATGTTCCTGCAGGCGGAGGGCCAGCCGGCGCGCGTGGCGCAGCTTCTCGGCGCAGACGACCCTCGGCTGCCGGGCCTGACTGCCGAGATCGCAAATCGCTATGAGGGAGGCCAGTACGCCGTCCTCTATCTATCACCGAAGGACTACCACCGGGTGCACACGCCGCTCGAGGGCACCGTCGCTCGCTGGCGGTACCTGCCCGGACAGCTGTGGCCCGTGTTTCCTGCGGCGACCCGGAAGGTGGCGGGCCTCTTCGGCCGCAACGAGCGTCTGCTGTTCGAGCTCGACACGTCGTTTGGGCGCGTCGCGGAGGTGATGGTGGGGGCGTTCGGCGTGGGGCGCATGTCCAGCACGGTGACCGACCTCGTCACCAACACCGGCGGCCGCGGCGTGGATGCGCCGCTTGCGCCACCGCTGCCCATCGAACGGGCGGGAGAAATCGGGCGGTTCCACCTCGGAAGCACGGTCATCCTGTTGTTCGAGCCGGGCCAGATTGAGTGGACGCTGGAGCCGGGCCAGGCGGTTCGGCTCGGCCGACCGATTGCGCGTCGGGCTTCGAACGCAACGGCCAACGAGGACAACGGGGCCCCACCCGTGCAATGATCGGGCGGCGTCCCCCATCGGGGGACGCGATGACCCCTGGGTCGCCCAGCAAGAGGGGCCGGTTGAGCCGACAGCCAAGCATCCTTCGCCGGTCGGGTCTCCTCAGAGGCGACACCGAGTCGCGGGCCCGGCCGACCGCAGAACGCATCGGGGGCGCCCTGGCGCGGGCCGGCTGGTGCCCTGTCCTCTCTCCCCCCGTGCGCGCGCTGTTCTCCTCCAACGAGCGCGGGACGGCATCCCGGTCACAGCTCGTCACCCTTCTCTCGGCCGACCGTGCACTCGCCCAAATCGTCATGCAGCGGTTGGGTGAACAGGCAGCGACTCCCGGACGCGCGCCGCGTTCCCTCGATGCGGCTGTACGGCTCACGCGGTTCGCCGACCTGTGCGTTGCCGCGCTGGACGGCGCCCTGTCCCAGGGGCTCCTGTCGCCTTGCCTGCTTCGTCACTCTCGGCGCGTCGGCGACGCAGCGGCGTTCCTCGCGACCGAAATCGGCCTTCCGGAACACCACGCCCGGGCCGCTGGCCTGCTCCACGATGTCGGCCGTGTCGGACTGCCCCTCGCGGCCGCGCAGGTGGAAGGCCTCGTGCTGACCCGGGCGCTGGTTGCCCAGCATCACGCGACGGCCGCAGCGGCGATGGTTCGCGCGTGGGGGCTGCCGGACGCCCTGCAGGACGCCGTGGGTCCACGTCCGACCCGGCTCGGTCTGCTCGTACAGGTCGCAGAGGCGCTGGTGCTCGATTCTGGATTTGGTCACGCCGACGACCGCGTCCCCCGCGGAGTGACATGGGACCTTCCGTCCCACGTCAGCGGCCTGGCCAGCCGCGCGGGACTGGACCCCGCACGACTGCGCGCCTGGCGGGACCGGCTCCGCCACGTCTGAACCGAGACGCGGCGAGCGACACGCCTGAGGGGGAATCAGTCCCGCTGGAGGATGTTGAACTCTACGCGGCGGTTCTTGTCCAGCTCCGCACCGTCAGCCGGCTTGTCCTCGCCGTACCCGACGGCCTCGAGCCGAGCTGCGTCTACGCCCTGTCCCACCAGGTACTGGGTCACCGACTCGGCCCGAGCCTGGCTGAGCCGCAGGTTCCCCCGAGCGCTGCCCCGGGTATCCGTATGTCCTTCGACCCGGACCTTCCGGATATCGGGATTCGCCTGGAGGAGGGCCGCCACATCGTCGAGCAGCGAGAAGGACTCGGACTTGATCGTCGCCTTGTCCGTGTCGAAGTAGACCTTGTCGAGGATCTCGATCTTCTGCTTCGTGACCTTGGCACGCGCTGGGGCCAGCTTGAGCACGAGGTCCGCCGTCTGTCCGGCCTCGATCGATACGGGAGCACGCCGGGGGGAGAAGCCCGATGCCTGCACCATCAGGGTCTGCGGTCCTGCGTCCATCTCGAAGCGGGCGTTGCCGCCCGGTGCGTCGTGCAGGACACCGTCCCCTCCCCGCGCCGAGGCGTCGATCGGGTTTCCGTCGAGGTCCGTCACCACCAGCTTGACCTCGCCGAACAGGGGCTCGAGGGTGATGACCACCTGATAGGTCTCCCCCTCCGGCACCGTGATGCTCTCCTCGTGCGGCGCGTAGCGCGGCGCGGTGACCCGGACCGGCCACTCTCCCGGATGCAGGTCCACCGTGAGGTCCGCACCACCGGTCCGGTCGCCCGCATGCGTACCCATGACCGTGACGGTCTCCGGGACCATGTCGAGCTTGGCATTCTGGACGGTGATCAACACCTGGGTCGTCTCGTCGGGGCACCCATCGGTGTCCTGCCACCCGTCCATGTCCTCCGGCTGCGCCGGGCAGGCATCCTCCGAGTCCAGCAGGCCATCCTCATCGGTATCCTGCTCGACGGGCGGCTCGAAACCGAAGGTGATGACCGCGCGGAAGTCCGGAGCGCCAATGCCCGAGGTGAATCCCGTCCCGGCACCGGCACGCAGGACCCAGTCATCGCCAAACCGGTTCCATCCGCCGAGCAGACCCTCGAGAGGCGAACCTGCAGCACCGAGGTTGCCGTAGGCCAGCCGTCCGGCAAGGTCTGCGGAGATTCCCTGACGGCCATCGTCCTTGAGCGCGTAGCCGGCGCCGAGCCGGTAGAAGAACTGGTCGTCCCACTCGACACCCTGGAGTTCCACGGGCGGCACGCCCTGGGTGCCCACGTTGGCGGCCAGAAGGACAGGGCCGAGCTCCTTGTCAGCGATGAGCTGGAGAGACCAGCCCAGCCCGTCCGCGCCGACCGGCGCGTCGACCGTCGCCGTCGGGAGGGAGAAACGCCCCCCCATGGCCAGCCCGACCGGAGCCTCCTTCCTGTCGAGGATCGTCCCCTTCAGGTCGATCGCGAGGTCGCCCAGTCCCATCCCGGCCGCGTTGCTGAGGTCGCCCCCTGTGGCGAGCCACACCGGGACGTCGATACCGAAGCGCACGCGGGCATACGAATACGCGCCGATCAGGTTCGCCTGCGCCGCATCCCCCAGAACGCTGAGCTCCGTGTCGTCCTCGTACCGATAGACGAGCGGGTCACGGGCGTAGTTGAACCCGAGCTTGGCGCGCCAGTGGCCGTCCGGAGCGACGCCCGCATCGTCCGTCCACAGCGTCCGCTCCGCATCCACCGGTACCCGGTAGAGCTGCGCATCGAAAGCGGGAGCGGAGACGGTGCCCGCGGCCGCGGCGCCATCCTGTGCAAAGGCGGGCAGACCCGCGGCAATCATCAGAACCAACACGGCGGCCCTCCTACGCTCCAAGGTCGCATCAACGGATCCCTACATACAACGCGCGCCCGCCTTCGCGCTCATGGGTCCCGCATGCGCCCGGCGCGGGCCCCAGACCCGGGCGGCGAAATCAGCGACCGATCAACTTTGCGAGGACGTCGACTCCGCGGGCAACAACCTCGGGTGGAGCAGACGTGAAGCAGACCCGGACGAACCCACCGTAGTCCCTGCCACAAGACGACCCCGGTGCGAGCACGAGGTTGTGGTCGATGCAGCGCACGAGGAAGCCGTGGAGTCCACTGTCATCGAGCTGGCTCGACACATCAATGAACAGGAACGTGCCGCCCTGCGGCGGAGGAACCCCGAGCCGGTCTGCCGCCGATCGCCCCGCGGCTGCGTATGCGGCATGCGCCTCCGCCAGCCACGTCGAACCGGCCTCGAGGACCCGGGCTGCAGCCAGCTGCGAAGCCGTCGACGCCGCGTAGAACGAGTGGATGCTGACCTTGCGGAGTTGCTGCATGACCGACGGGTCGGTCGGCCCGATGACATAGCCACAGCGGTTGCCGGCCATGCCATACGCCTTGGAGAATGAATGGACCGTCAGGGTCCGCTCCGGCGCCAGCGGAGCGATCGGTACGTGCTCCCCTTCGTAGACGTAGTCTTCATAGACCTCGTCGGACCATATCCAGAGCCCATGGGCACGGGCGAACCCCGCGAGCTCTGACAGCGTCTCCCGACCGAGGACCGTTCCGACCGGATTGGAGGGCGTGTTGAGATACACCGCGCACGTCCGCTCAGTCACGTGGGGCAGCAACCGCTCCGCCACAGAGCCCGGCCGATCGTAGAACGGGACCTGCACAGGCACACCGCGCGCAGTTCGCACGATGCCCGTGATGAGCGGCCAGAAAGGCGCAAGGACCAATACCTCGTCCCCCGGGTCCAGCAGGGCTCCCGCCACCGCTCCCAAACCGCCGGTCGCACCGGCGGAGACGAGGAGGCGCTCGGGCTCCACGCCGCGCCGGGCGGCGAGTGCGGCCACGAGGGTCGGATGACCCATCGGCCGCGTGTAACGGTGCATCCCCGGATTCTCACGCTCGGTCAGATCCTGCATCCGCGCACCGACGGCAGGGGCCATCCACGTATCGCCGACGTGCAGCGGGTACCGTTCCCCCTCCAGCGCCGCGATGCGATGCGAGAGCCGCGAGAACACACCGGCTGCCATGCTGGTCACCGTTGACGACGCAGTGGGATGGCGGGGCATCGGACCTCCCCCCAGAGGGTACACCGCACGCGGCATGCGGTAGACCGTCGTCCGACATGCAGACCCGACGCACCCGCGAACGCTACTTCACGCCCGCCGAGGCGAACGCAGCGCTGCCCGCGCTTCGTGCTGCTGCAGAGGCCGCGCGGACGAGTTCGCGAGAACGCCAGGACCTGCTCGACCGACTGCGGGGCGACAGGGAACTGCTCCCCCATGCGCGGCGGTCCGCTGCCCGGGAGGCCGAGCGGCTGCGACAGGAGGTGCACATGCGCCTTGATGAGATTGCGGAAGCCGGAGCCGAGGTCGTCGGTCTTCGATCCCTCCGCATCGCTTTTCCGGCCCTGCGGGACGGCCTCGAGGTGGCACTGGACTGGAAGGAGGGAGAACCCCGCGTCGTCTTCTGGAGGCCCCCTTATGGCGATAAGGAAAATAGGAACTACATAATATCGCCAGAATCCAGCCGATGGACATGGTCACACTGAGGACAACACGTGCAGCGTGACTAACTCATGCGTTACGCTCCCCGTCCGCAGCCTGGAGCCCCCCTCATGTCCCTCATCGATGACCTGCACTCCCTCGCGCATGACCTCTGGTGGACCGGCCAGCCCCGGGCACACGCCCTGTGGCCGGCGCTGGACCCAGCCTTGTGGGAAGCCGTCAATCACAACCCGGTCGCCCTGCTCGACGAAGCCGGTCTGACCGCCGTTCCGGACGAGCACGCTCCCGCTGCGGCGCGACTGGTCGCCGACTGGAAGGCCATGCGGTCCACGGCTGGCGAACGGCCTGTCCCGTCCACCGCGTACTTCTGCATGGAGTATGGCCTCCATGAGTCTCTTCCGATCTACTCCGGAGGTCTCGGCATGCTCGCCGGCGACCATGTCCGGTCCGCGAGCGACCTCGGGCTCGACTTCGTGGCGGTCGGTCTCTTCTGGCATGAGGGCTACTTCCGGCAGCTCGTGCACGACGGTGCACAGGTCGCCGCCTACGCTCCCAATCGCCTGCAGCGTCTTGCCATTCGCCCCGCCCTGGGCCCCGATGGCGCCCGGGCGCGGGTCTCCGTGCCATGCGGCGGAGTCGAGATCCATGTCGAGGCCTGGGAGGTCACGGTCGGACGGGTGAAGCTCTACCTCCTCGACACGGATGTCGAAGGCAACCGGCCCGAGCATCGCGCCCTCACGCTCCGCCTGTATGGCGGTCAGGACGGGAACCGCATCCTGCAGGAAGTGGTCCTCGGCATGGGGGGTCTCCGGATGCTCCGGGCGCTCGGAATCTCGCCCGACGTGTTCCACATGAACGAGGGACACGCCGCCTTCCTCACCTTCGAGCTCTGGTCCGAGGGTCTCCTCCGCGGCGAGGGCATCGAGGAGGCGTGGGACAAGGTCGCGCCGCAGTGTGTCTTCACGACCCACACGCCCGTTCCCGCAGGTCATGATCGCTTCCGATGGGACGAGGTGGACCCGATCCTGGGCACGTGGCGCCACCAGCTGGGGCTGTACCCCGGGGCCTTCATGGACCGGGGCCGGATCGAGCCTGGGAACGTCGACGAACCACTCTGCATGACCGTTCTCGGCATTCGGGGCAGTCGGTCGAGCAACGGTGTGAGCGCGCTCCACGGGGAAGTCTCCCGCCAGATGTGGGCCGACCTCGGCCTCCCCATCACGCACATCACCAACGGGGTTCACGCCGGCGCGTGGCTGGCTCCGGAGACCGAGGCACTCTGGGATGAGCACATCCCCGGATGGCAGGACCACCTCGCCGACGCGGCCTGGTGGCGCCGAGCCGAGGACATCCCGGATGCAGCCATGCTCGCGCACCGAGACGCGAAGCGCACCCGACTCGTCGCCGAGGTCCGTCGCCGAACCGGCCGGGATGTCCTCGATCCGAGCCTGCCGACGATCGGATTCGCACGCCGCTTTGCGACGTACAAACGCGGCGATCTGATCTTCCGGGACCCGGACCGCCTCGCCGCCATCCTCGAAGCCGGCGCGCAGCTGGTCTTCGCGGGCAAGGCCCATCCAGCGGACATCCCCGGGCAGCAGGTGGTCGCAAACGTCCTCCGGTTCTCCCGGGACCCCCGGTTCCGCGACAGGGTCGTGTTCCTGCCCGACTACGACATGAGCATCGGCCGACTGCTCACCGGCTACTGCGACGTGTGGCTCAACAACCCCCGCCGTCCGCGGGAGGCGAGCGGCACAAGCGGCCAGAAGTCGGCGATGAACGGGAACCTCAACTGCTCTGTGCTCGATGGATGGTGGCCGGAAGCCTACGACGGCTCCAACGGCTGGGCCGTGGGCGAGGAGCGCGAGTACGCAGACCTCGAAGCCCAGGACGCGGCCGACGCAGAACATCTCTACAGTCT
>JAYYRS010000052.1:0-16840 GCA_036126975.1 Myxococcota bacterium | reverse complement strand
GGGTACACCGTGATGTTTCCGGAGCGGGCGAGATGACCGGCGAAGACCTCGATCGCGCCCCGGACCGGTACGCGGACCTTGCTCACAACCCGAAGGCTCTGCAGTCCAAAGGTGTAGAAGCCCTCCGGGGTGTCCTCGGGCCGCAACCGCGGAAGCGCATTGCCCTGCCCGAAATAGAACGCACCATCCCAGGACTCGAGACCGACCGGCAGGTCGGCCCGAATGGCACCGCGCGCCAGGCGTGGGAGGTCGACGACGAGCTTGTGGTCCTGGTACCCACCCGTGGTCCGGTAGTACTGCAGCCCGACCTGGGCGAGGTAGGGCACGTCCCCGGGCCCATCGGGCCCCAGGTGGAACACCGCCCCATACAACCCGTAGCCAATGCCCCGGTCTGTCGTGAAGTTCACCAGCGGCACGGCCGCAAAGTCATTCCCCGTTCGCGGTTCATCTGGCTCGGCCTCCGCGGCGGCCGCCTGACCCAACGCGCCCCAGAACAGCGCGGCAAGGATCATCCGCTACCCACCCGGAGACCCTGCTCGATCATCAAGACATAGACGAAGGTCTTGGGAAATCGGACTAGGAGAGCGAGGGCCGCTTTCGATGGAGGCAGGCGGATGGCCCCTGCGGTCCAGGAACCGAGCGCGAGCGGAAATGGGAGCACGCTGATGAGCGTCAGACCCCAGACGCCATGCTCATCGAGGAGCCGCCGGATCCGGGGATGGCGTCGCTCCATCCACCGCGCGAGACGCGGCGGCATGCCGACCATTCGCCCGATGCCGAATCCAGTCAGTCCCGCGAGGTAGCTGGCGACCGCACTCGCACCGAACACCGCCATGAACGAGATCCCACCGGCCCGTCCCAGCGTCATGAACCAGACGTAGCTCATGGGCGTGGGGAACATGTCCACCAACCATACGCTCAGCGCCAGCCCCGGCAGGCCATAGCGGTCGACCACGGCCGTCCCGAACGCGACCACGGGGTCCTTGAACCACGCTCCAAGGACCGACACGATCAAGAAGACGACGACGAACCCGACGGCGAGCTTCCACGCCGTCCGCCAGGGGCTGACGGTCTCGGCCGCTGCTGGCGACGCGGAATCCGTCGGATCCGTCATGGGCGCGCCACGTGCGAACCCAGCGCTTCGAGCACGGGCCGGCCGACGGCGACCGCCCGGTCTCCAGCGTCGTCGAGGGCCGCGACCAACGCCAGACCGGCGGGATCACCGGCACGGAAGAACACTGCGGGTGCCCCCAGCGGTGACGATGCACGAAACCAGCCCCCGTTCTCGACCTCGACCGTGGTGTCACTCCACAGATGCTGCCACTGGCCGCGGGGCAGGTAGATGTCGACGGTCTCCACGCCCGGGTCGAGCACCGGCGCGATCATCAGCGCATCGCCCAGCATGAACTGCCACGCCAGCGACGCCGCCTGTGGATCGTCGGGAAACACCATCCATGGATGGCGGACCACCGGGAGGCCGGTCGCTGCCGCTTCCTTGCCCAGCCGGATCCGGACCGCCCCGAGCGCAGCATAGACACGGGCGAACCTTGCGAAGTGGGCGAGAGTCTCTCCGTCTCCATCGATCTGGTAGTTGCGGCCTGGCTGGTTTCCCTCATGGGTCCGGAACACGGCGGTGAACGCGTTGAGCTCGATCCACCGCCACAGGAGTTCTCGCGAGCGCCGATGGTCCAGAAAGGGGATCTTGAAAGGAAAGCCCGGAATCGCCGTGGTCGTGTAGCCACCGATGTCGCTGTGGTTCTGGCTGAATCCGGAGAACCCGGAAGACAGAAGCCCCGTCACGGCACTGCGGATGCCGTCCTCCGCCCGCCAGCTGGTGAGCTGATCCCCCAGCCAGAAAAGCGTGCTGTGGCCTGGGCTCCGGGTGAAACCTGACCGGACGAAGAACGCCACCTCCCCCTCCAGGCCCGCCTCGGCGACCACCTCGCGGTTGAGCTGCGCCCACGCCTCCGGATACTCGTTGTGGTACGTCGCCGCATCAGAGCCGTCGTGCAGCTTCGCATCGAACGGCAGGGCCTCGCCAAAATCCGCCATCCATCCAGAGACCCCGACGCCGAGCACCTGGTCGCGCAGGACGTCTTTCAACCAGCTCCGGCACCCGGGGTGGGTCAGATCCACCATCGCCGCAGAGAACGAGGTATTCTGGACGAGGTACGGCGCATCCGCTGCGTTCCGGACGAGGAACCCCTGCTGGCGAGCCTCCTCGAACAGGTTGCGTTGGCAGGCCTGCTCGCGTTCCCCGACATCAACCAGGAACGGGTTCACGTAGGCCATCACACGAGCGCCGCCCGCGGCCAGCTCGTCCCGAAGACCATCCCAGTCCGGGTAGCGGACCGGGTCGAGTTCCCAGTTCCACCAGAGCTGCCACCCTGCAGAGGTCTTCCGGGCACCGACCCAATCCTGCAGCCAGAAGGCAGAGACCGGCACCTCGGCCTCCGCCAGTCGGGCAGCCATTTCGCGGACCGCCGCGGTTCCGCCCTGCATCCCGACGATGGCGCCTTCCTGGATCCACTCCGGCAGCGGTGCCATGCGACCGCTCATCCGCGTGTAGGCCTCGATCAGTTCGGCGGGCGTGCACCCTGCGAAGATGCGGGCGCGGATCGTTCCGCTCCAGACCTCCACCTCGACCCGGTCCGGGCGGCGGAGATCGAATCGACTCAGCTCGTGGTTCTCGAGCGCGAGGCTTCGGCAGCGGCTGGTCACGAAGTGCGGAACAGGCGCATTCGAACGGGTGTCGTCTCCGCCCGCGCCGAAGAACGCATTCATGACCCAGGTCAGCGGCTGCACGCCCCGGCCAATGCCCGGCTCCTGACTGAGGATGTCGATCTGTCGACCTTTCAGGTCGACATGGGTGAATTGTTCACCGAACCCGAAGAACCGCTCATCCGGCGAGGACGAGAACCGCAGGTGCAGCCGGGGATGGTCGCCAGGACCGTCCGGGAGCGAGGCCACCATCTCCAGTTGCCGGTCGTCCAGCGCGCGCAGCGCGAGCCGCCAGGCGACCCGCAGGCTGCCGTCGAGCCAGCCCTGCAGGACCAGACCGTCCTCCGACGAATCGATGGCGTCGATGGACTGGGTCGTACTCCTTGGCGTCTGCGGGTCGCGGATCGCGAAGAATCCACGAGATTCCTGCACGTCCGGCGCCCCCTGGCTCGTCGAAAGAAACGCCTCGCCTGGAATGCTCTCCCAGAGGATCCGATCTGCATGTCGGACCGAGAGCTGTCCGTCGGTACCATCTCCGGAGGCCCACACGACGGTGAAGCCACCGACCTCATGGCGCACAGTCGATAGTGTACTTTCAATCGTCATATTGGTCACAAAACCGGGACGGTGGCGGAGCAATCAGGCACGGAATATACCGAATATACGCGCCAGTAGGTTTATGTTCCCGTGCCGAGGGACTGGCCGTCGAGGTTCATCCCATGTCAGCACCGACCGTTGATCGCACGTTTCGCCCACTGGGTCAAAGCGGCCTGCGCAGCTTCCCCATCGCCTACGGCTTCTGGCGCTTCGCTGGAACGGACGTGGCCACGGCCCGTCGAAAGGTCGAGGTGGCTCTGGAGGAGGGCATCAACCTCTTCGACCATGCCGACATCTACGGCTGCGACGGCGGCGGACAGTTCGGCGATGCCGAGGCCCTTTTCGGTCGAGTGCTCGCAGAGGCGCCCGGAATCCGGGACCGGATCATCCTTGCCTCCAAGGGAGGGATCGTCCTCGGCAAGCCCTATGACTCCAGCCCCGGCTGGCTGAGACAGGCATGCGAAGATTCCCTGCGTCGTCTGGGGGTCGAAACCATTGACCTCTACCAGATCCACCGGCCCGACTTCCTCGCCCACCCGGCCGAGGTCGCCGAAGTTCTCACCGCTCTCCGCACAGAGGGCAAGATCCAGCATGTCGGGGTCTCGAATCACACACCGGGCCAGTTCCGAGCGCTGCAGGCGCACCTGCCCTTCCCCATCGCGACCCGGCAGCCAGAGTTTTCCTGCCTGCACCTGGCGCCGCTGCGGAATGGCGTGCTCGACCAGTGCATGGAGACCGGGACGACGCCGCTCGCGTGGAGTCCGATCGGTGGTGGACGACTCGCGATGGACATCGACGCGGCGCGGGCGCTGGGCGACGAGAACCTGGTTTCCCTGCTCACCGTCCTCGACGAGGTCGCCGTGGCGCAGGACGTCGACCGGATCTCGGTTGCACTGGCGTGGCTGCTGGCCCACCCGGCCGGAATCATTCCCATCCTCGGGACCCAGCGTGAGGCGCGGATCCGCCAGAGCATGCGGGCCTTCGACGTCGACCTGGACCGCTCGACCTGGAACCGCATCCTCGAGGCTGCACAGGGCGAGCCCCTGCCGTAGGCTTTGGGGAGGAGAGTGACCATGGATGTCCGGCCCACCACGATTCCCGAGCTGCGGACCCTCGAGGGGACCGTGTTTCCGCAGGTGTTGTCGCCGGTGGGGTCCGACGTGGACCTGGAGAAGACGCTGGCGTGGCTTGAGGACCATCAGGCGTTTCTCCGGGAGCAGCTGCTCGTCTCCGGCGCCATCCTCCTGCGCGGATTTCCGCTCGCCCACGCACGCGACTTCGATGCTGTGGTCCGAGCAGGGGGGTTTCTGGGCATGCCGTACATCGGTGGGGCGGCGCCCCGCAGCGACGTCCTGAAAGGTCGGATCCTGACGACGAACGAGTCCCCCCCGAGCGAGCCCATTCCGTTCCACCACGAGATGTCGCAGGTGCCCCAACCACCCGCCTACGTCCTGTTCTACTGCGACGTTCCGTCGGACCAGGGCGGCGAGACCCCCATCGTTCTGTCGAGTCGTGTCTACGACCGGTTCCGGGCAATCAGCCCGGAATTCGCAGACAAGCTCGAGGCGGAGGGCGTGCGGTACGTGCGGGTGATGCCGCCGGAGGATGACAACTCATCGCCCATCGGACGCTCCTGGAAGGCGACCTTCCTCTGCGACACGCGCGAGGAGGCGGAAGCCCGGATGGAAGAGCTTGGGATGGAGTGGCGGTGGCTGGACGGCAATGCCCTGCACACGGTCACCCGCGCCCTTCCGGCAATCCGGACGGACGGCCGCACCGGGTGCAAGACCTTCTTCAACTCGATGGTCGCGGCCTACACCGGCTGGGTGGACTCCCGCAACGACCCGACCCGGTCCGTCCGATTCGGCGATGACAGCGCCATGGACGGAGACGTCCTGCTGAGGACCGCCGAGGCGATGACCGAGGAGTGCGTTGCCTTCCGCTGGCAGCAGGGCGACGTCCTGCTCATCGACAACGCCCTCGTCATGCATTCCCGCCGGCCGTTCGCCGGTCCGCGGCGCATCCTTGCCTCGATCGCACGCGCGTAGTCCTACAGGTTCTCCGCGATCCAGGCGTCGAGGCTCTCGGCGTCCTTCTTCCAGTTGTCGATCAGCTGGTTCGCGGCGCCGGTGGATGCATCGCCGGTCGACATCTGCATCGTCAGCCAGCTGGCGTGGACGCGTCGGGTCCCTCCGCTCATGGGGAGGTTCACACCGATGTAGTACTGGTCGCCAATCCGCAAACTGAGACGCGAACCGGTCGACGGCTCGAGCAGCCACCAGCGCTGCAGGAAGACCCATCCCGCCTCGGTTTCGATCCAGCGAAACTCGATCCTGCGGTCCGCCTCCACCTCACCGAGGATGCCCCAGTCGGCGACCGAGTAGACCGAGCCTTCCGCCCAGAGACAGTCCCGCGAGACGATGCAGTCCTGGCCGGACTCGAAGTCCCGATCGTACGTGAGGTAGACGTCCGGCATCATCGTTGCGAACGAGTACTGGGTCAGCGCCTCCATGAGTACACCGCTGCGGTAGCTGCTCGACGAAGCGAGACTCACACCCGACAGACCCTCCACCGAGTGGTCATGTCCGGCGAGCTGATCCACGGCGGATGCAGGCAGGGAATCGATGGTCACGCCCTCCTGGGCAGTCTCCAGGTTGGATCCCTGCAACCACACCGCGAGGTTGTCGAGGCCGGCAACGAGTTCGGCGTCGTCCTCATCGTCTGCATGCTCGAAGATGAACCCGACCAGCGCTTCGTAGTCCTCCGGGGCCTCAGCGGGCCGACAACCTCCCAGAGCGATGGCCGTGAGGACGATGATTCGGGGCATACGCATGTTCCGCCCGGGTGGTGTTCGAGGTCTCGGCCGTGTCGCCGTCGCGGCGGACGTACGCGCCCGCGCCCCCTGCTGCCTTCATTCTATCGCTCGATCCCACGGGGTTCTACACGCTGGCCGCAACACTTGTGCATCTTCTGCCGGCCACCCGGCAGACCGGCGCGATGCGTGCCACGGAGCCGCTGACGGCGGCCCCTACGCAGAGGGCCCCCGCACCAGAGTGCGGAGGCCCCACCTGAGTTGGCTGTGCGGCACACCCGGTCAGCGAGCGGCCGGCTTGCCATCAGGGTCGGTGTTCCCGTCTCAGAAGCCCCAACCCACGGTCAGCTGGCCGTTGGGAAGGACAGGGCCGAAGAAGATGCTTTCCTCGATGGCTTCCACCGTCGCGGAGTCCGGCCCGCGGATCTGCGGCCCGGGCGTGAAGAGAGCGCCGACGTCGAAACCGATCATGAAGCCCTCCTTGACGCGGTTGCCGAAGCCCACCCCGACATAGCCGACAGGGTTGTTGCGCCACTCGGCACTGTAGACGTTGTTCTTGTTGCCCTTCTCGGTGAGCTCGTTGGTGATCTGCCCCGTCGCGAAACCGACGTTGGCCCGGAACCAGTCCGCGTCCTTGATGGGACGGTGGTTCCAGAATGCACCCATCCAGCTGGTGCCACCCTCTACGGTGAAGTCCTTGTTGTTGAACTCCATCTCCATGCTGACCGAGCCCATCGGAGCGCCACCGAAGGCCACCACGATGGTGTTGCGCTTGTTCTTGTTGTAGCCGAGGTTGACGGCACCGCCGAAGGGGCTGACCCCGAGCTGCGCCGAGTAGCGTGCATGGTCGCCCTTGTTGGCGAGCGCGGTGTTGGGGACGGTGACGGCAGCCGCCACGCACAGGGAGGAGAGGAGGAGATTGCGCATCGATGACCTCGTGTGTTGTCGATGTAGGGAAAGGCCGGCTCGGGTTCCGGACGCGCCGCCCGCCGGGGCGGGGGGTCGGGACCCTATCAGGGGCGGCCGCGCCTGGTACCCAATGGCCGAGCATAGGCCGCCCGCAAACCGGACTCCCCTGCCCATGGCGGGGTGCGTGCAGCACCCCGCGAGCGTGGATGGATGCGGGACCTCAGCCGGCCACGCAGACCATGGAGCCCACGGTCTGGCTGTCCGCCTCCACAGGCACCGTCGTGGCGTCTGGAATATCCGATGAGAACGCAAACCCCGGGAGGCAGGTCAGGCTCTCATGGGACGTACGCAGGGTGTACTCCCCCGGCGGCACATTCGCGATTCCGACGACCCCGGACGTCGATGTCGCAGACAGCTCACGGTCGATCGAGACGGAGTCGGCCGCCTGGTAGCCCACCACACCGACCGCCTCGCCTGCGTCGTCCTCCAGCACGACGCTGATGCCCTCCATCGAGCTCCCATCCCCGCTGATCAGCTGGAACACCGTCAGCCCCATTCCGGGCTCCGCCGTGATCCCGCCGGTCGCAAGGTAGGCCGCGACGGTGGCGGGGCTGAAGACCGCGTAGCCAAGCTCGATGGCGTCGGTCGTTTCGAGCGCGGTCGTCCATCCGTCGCGTACGCCCTCGTCATAGCGACCCACGAAGAGCGTGGTGGTGTAGTCCGCCTGGCTGAAGCGGGTCAGGACGTTGGAGTACTCCGACACCGCCCAGGTGGTCTCGATGATGCCGTCTGCGTCCGTGGTCAGGCAGGGCGGATCGCTCTCGGGGATGACGGTGCATAGCTCACCGTCCGCAACGCCGGCTCCCGTCACACCATCCACGATGGTCATCCGCAGGGGAATCCCGGTGCCGTCGCTGCCATCACTGCTGTCGCCGGTGTCGGCCGTATCGCCCGTCCCCCCGGAATCAGCGTCGTTCTTGCCCGAATCCGAGCAGGCAAGGGTGACGAGGAACGGAAGAAGAAGCAGTCGCTGCGCTGGCATGGGGCCCACGGAGTCTGGTTGCGGTCTGCGGCCGGCACCGAGCTCCCCTCGGAGCCGGCCGCGAGCGCCGGTATCCCACAACGGAACTGGACGCCGAAGCTGTGCCCCGAGGGATGCGCTCCTGCGCACCTGCTGGGAGGAACAGCGGCACGCCCGGGCAGCGTTTCCCCCTGGCATCGTCCGCGCCCCAACGTTGGGGAGATTCCCCACCACTCCACGGGTCCATGAACCTCTCCCGGTCGCGCAACGCACCCGGGCGGCAACGACATGCCATCCCCATCCGTGGGCGGTTGCAAACTCCGGCCACAACACGAAGCCATGCTGGCGGTCCAAACACGAACGACGACGAGGGATGCGCGGGCCCCTCCCTTCCCTACTTCCGGAGGAACCCCGTCGCGCCGCCACCGATGGTCCAGCGGTCCTCGTGGCTGGACAGCGGGAGGGTCACCAGCGCTGGCAAGGCGTTCTGCTGACCAAGGATGACCGTGTCTTCGCCGACCTCGATGACGATTCCCACATGCCCGTACGCTCCCGCGACATCCTGGAACACGACGAGATCGTCCGTGCGGGGCCGTTCCGATCCACCGTTCCGAAACTGCCGCAGTCCCCGTTCCGGGTTGCGCGCACCGTGCGCGATCGCATCGCGGAAGTAGTCCGCGGCATTGCCCCATGCCGATGGCATCTCATGGCCCAGATGGTCCTTGTAGAACCTGCGGACGAACTCGACACATTGCCACTTCCGGCCGTAGACGTAGCCGTCCGGGTGCCGATGTCGGACATCCGCATCGTCGACACAGCTGTGGAGGCCGGGTCCGTTGGCACGGATCGCCACGCCTTCGACCCGCTCGATCACGTCTCCGCAACGCCATGTTGCCGGCTCGGAACTGGATTTCGGCGGACCGCTTCGACAAGCCATGAGCGTCATGACCATGCCCGCGAGGGACAGCTGGGCGTGGAGGAATCGCTGCATCATGGGATGTCCGGAAACGGATGTCGGATCCACCAGACCCTCCGAACCGCGGGCGGTTCCCATGGCCGCCCATCCGATTCTCCGACCCGGACTTCATTCCCGCTGCGCGCTTCCAGGATCCGGCCGGCCTTTCTGGCTGGTACGCTGCCCCCGGGACGAGGAGGACTCGATGCACGCTCGCTGTGTCTTGCTGACGGGCCTGCTCAGCGCCTGCCAGCACGACATGCCGCCCGGACCGCACGCAGGGGCGCCAGAGCTGCACCGGCTCACGGCCCGCCAGATCAACGGCGCCATCGCCGAGCTGTTCGGCGATGCGGACCTGCATCGGGTCCGATTGCCGAGCGAAATCACGGTGGATGGCTTCGACAGTGATGCCCGCACGCGGTCCCCCACCCCCTACCTCGTGGAGTCGCTCCAGCGGGAGATCAGTTCCGTGGTCGCCGAGGTGGTCCCGGCGGGGGGGGCCTGGCTCCAATGCGCGCCCGGCGGAGGCGACGCGCCGCGCACATGCGGGCGCGAGACGCTGGCCCGCTTCCTGCCGCGTGCCTGGCGGCGTCCGGTGACCGCGGCAGAGACCGACTGGATCACGGCGGCCTTCCTGGACTGGGAGGCCGAGCTCGGCTTCGATGACGCGATGACCCTCGCCCTCGGCGTGGTCCTGCAATCACCGGACTTCCTGTACATGGTCGAACGGGGTGACCGCATGTCGCAGGTCGAGGGCATCCGGGCGCTGACGGCATGGGAGCTGGCCAGCCGCATGTCCTTCCTGCTCTGGGACAGCATGCCCGATGAAGAGTTGTTCGCGGCCGCGGAGAGCGGAGCGCTCCGGACGGACGCCGGCATTCGCGCCCAGGCCGTCCGCATGATCCGGGATCCCCGCAGCCGAGCGGCGGTGCGTACCTTCCACCGCCAGTGGCTGGATTTCGACGCGATCCAATCCGTCAATCCCGACTACCTCGCCATGGGACCCGTGGTCCTGCAGCCCGGCGAGCAGAGCTACTTCGACGAGGTGCTCGCGACCGGGAGCATCCAGGACATCATCGAGCTCGATGAGTACTGGGGCATCATCAAGGGCGAGCTCATGCTGGCCTACCAAGCCGAGATGGACCTTTTCGTGGACCATGTGGTGTTCGAACAGGGGACCATCGACGCATTGCTGACGAGCCGAACCGGCTTCGTCACCCCGCGAACGGCACCCCTCCACGGTCTCGACTTCGATGAGCTCGACGGACCGACGGTGCAATGGGCACCAACCGGAGACGCCGCCATCAGCGGACTGGGTGAGTTCCTCTCCGCCGAGGTCAAGCGCGTCGAACATGACGACGAGACGCGCGCAGGCATCCTCACCCAAGGTGCATTCCTCGCGGGCCACAGCCACCCGACCTCTACGTCACCCGTGCTGCGGGGCGTATTCGTCCGCGAGCGGATCCTGTGCCTCGCGCCCCTGGTACCCCCCGGCGACATCCCCCCCATCGGCGCGACGGACTCCAGCGAGTGGACCACGAATCGGGAGCGCTACGCGGCCCACTCGAGCGACCCGGCCTGTGCAGCCTGCCATGTGCCCATCGACGGAATGGGGTTCCCATTCGAGCACTACGACGCCGTCGGCGCGTGGCGCGACACCGACAACGGCGCACCTGTCGATGCGACGGGGGCGCTCGTGGGGACCGATGTCGATGGACCCGTCGATGATGCGATTGACGTCGTGGAGGCCCTCGCCGGCAGCCGCATGGTGCACGATTGCGCGGTCGAGAAGCTCTGGCACCACGCGATGCACCGCACCCCCAGTCGTGCCGACACCGAGGCCGTCCGGGCGCTCCAGGATGGCTTCTGGAACGACGGCGGCGTGATCCTCAATCTGTATGTCCATCTCATCGAGAGCCGGGCGTTCCGGACCCTGCAGGTGTCCCAGGGCGAGGGTGCTCGATGAGCCGCCTTCTGCCGCCCCGAAGACGGGACGTACTCGCTGCCCTGGGACTCGCCTCCGGCAGCCTCGCTCTGCCCAGCCTCGGTCTGGCCGCTGGCGGGATCCCGAAGCGGTTCATCCTCATGCTCACCGGACAGGGGTGTGCCCCGGATCGATGGCGCTGCAACCCGACGGCACGACCGCTTGACCGGGACTGGGTCGAGGACTGGACCCGCTGGTCCACCGAGGACTTCAGCCAGAGCCTCGCCCCCCTGCAGCCCTGGGCTTCCCACTGCAGTGCCATCGGCGGGCTGGGTCTCGTGTCCTGTGCTGCCGACGGCAGCGGCTTCCACCATGAAAGAGCAGTCGCCCATGGAGCGACGGGTGCCAGCGCGCAGTGGCTGCAGGGCATCCCCCACACGGGCGGCCCGACGATCGACCAGATCATCGCAGCAGCGGTCGCACGGCGCGACCGCTACCAGAGTCTGGAGTGCTCTGTCGACGGCGGGCTCGAGTACGAAGATGTGGGCACCGCAATCTTCCGCGGTGCCGGCCTGCCTCTGCCTGCAATCGATGACCCGTCGGTGCTGTTCGACCGGCTGTTCCGTTCGCAACTCGACGGCATCGACACCCTGCTCTCCCGAAAGGCCAGCGCACTCGACCTTGTCGCAGAACGATACGACCGACAGGCGAAGCGGCTCTCGGGAGACGACCGGCAGAAGCTCTTCGCCCACCGGGACCTCGTCCGGGACCTCGAGCGCAGACTCCTCGGGACCGCGACCGCCGAGTGCGCGAGCGTCCCCTCCCTTTCCTACGCAGATCGCTCCCCGGATGCCGACTTCGACAACCATGTTCGCCTCATCGCCTCGGCCTTCAGCTGCGACCTCGCGCGGGTCGCCAGCCTGCAGTTCAACCAGCTCGACCCAACCGTCCTCGGTCTTCCCGCAGGCGACATGCACGACCGCTTCGCACACGGGATCTGGTACGACATGGACGCCGCCGACGCGATGGGCCGGTATATGGCGCACCACGCGGCACAGCTGGCCCGGATGCTCGAGGTCCTCGAAAGCATCCCTGAGGCCGATGGAACACTGCTCGATCACACGGTCATTCTCTGGATCACCGAGCTCGCAGACAGCTGGCACGGCATGGACGCGTTCCCTGCAGTCGTGGCGGGAGGGGGGCACAGCGGTCTCCAGCTGGGCCGCTACATCCACTACGCAAACACCACCCCCTTCGACACCGTCAAGCCGGAGCCCGACCCGTTCATGGGGATTCCCCACAACCGCCTGCTGGTGACGGTCGCCCAGGCCATGGGTGTCGCCATTGATGCTGTCGGGGTCGATCGAATCGAGGGCTGGGATGGCAGCATCATCGACTGCACCGGCCCGCTGCAGGAGCTTCTCCGATGACCCGTTTTGCACTCCTTCTCCTGCCTGGACTTCTCGCCTGCTCGCCCACGGAATCGACCGACTCCGGGCTCGACGATGACTGGTGGAAGGGCGAAGATTCCGCCGAGGCAGGGACCGGCGGCGAGGCAGATGCGGAAGATGAGGAGGAGGACGGGGAGGACGCCGGGGAAGGAGAGCCGGCGTTTATCGGATATTTCTTCGAGGAGGGCGACCAGTGGTACGGGGCGGTCGAAGTCTTCACCGACTCCTGCACGTGGGCGGTTGAGGTCACGGGGACATCGGCGGCGGGCTGCACCGACTGCCTCGTGTCGATTGCGTTCACGACCGGGTCGCCTGAGGTCGAACGGGACGACTGCGATGGCGAGTTGTCAGACTTCGCTCCAGAAGACTGGCGCGACACGTCCTACACCGTGGGCCTGGCCGAGGACGCCGCTCTCGTACTGATCGAGGACGAATGGCTGCCCTTCGCGGAGAGCTTCTTCGAGGGCGAGATGGTCGGGTGGTACCTCCCGCTCGAGTAGGCCCGCGCCGTCGCAGTTCTTGTTCAGACCGACCGTGCGCTCGGCAGAACCACCATGAATGTGGCCCCGGCGCCCGGTGCGCTCTCGAGGGTGATGGTTCCACCAGCATCCGTGACGAGGGCGTGGGTGGTGGACAACCCGAGCCCGGTTCCCCCATCGTCTCCGCGCGTCGTGAAGTAGGGATCGAAGACCTGCCTCGCCACCTCCGCCGGAACGCCAGGACCGGTATCCGTGATGCGCACCGCGACCCCGAGGTGGCCTGGACGACGCAGCCGGAGCTGCTCGGCCGCGGTCGCCGGACGCAGGGTAAGCGTGAGCCTGCCATCCTCGTCCATCGCCTGCACCGCGTTGATGCAGAGGTTCAACAGACACCGGTGAAGCGCCGACGCTTCCAGCACGACGGGCACTGGCCCGTCCCCGATGGAGTCCCGGACGTCCACGGCGATGCGGGTCGGGACCGTTGCGCGCACCAGCGCCACCACCTCTTCCACAACGTGCCGAAGGTCTGCGGGATCGGACGCCGCTGCCGGGCTCCTGTCCCGGGGGTTCATCTGCCTGTGCAGGGCCTCCAGCTGCCGGACGGCGGTCTCGAGGTCCGACAGGCGACCCCGCGCTTCTTCGTCATCACCAAGTCGCTCCTCGAGCAGCTCACCGGTCATCAGGATCGGTACGAGCAGATTGTTCGCGTCGTGGGCGAGGCTCCGGGTCTGTCGCCCGATGGCCTCCCACCGCTGGCGGGTGCGGATCCGCTCCGCATACGCCCGTGCCTGGCTTTCGCTCAGCCCGGGTCCGATGATCTTCAGCACATCCTCATCCGAGACAAACGGGTTGGAGATGGTCTCCACGAGGTGCTTGTGGAGGGCATCGAGTCGGTTGCGCTGGCGCGTGAGCTCTCGCTTGTTCGAAGCATTCCGGACGACGAGCGCGTAGGCCTGGTGGGACACGACCCCGACGTACCCGAGAAGGAAGAGACCCAACAGGACATGGAAGTGGATGGGTGGGTCAATGGTCCCGACGGCACGGAGGCGCTCGAACACGAGCGTCGAGGTGACCATGAAGGTCAGCATCACGACGCCTGCCCCCATCCGGCCCCGCGTCACGCCGGCATTGATGACGACCACCGACAAAGCCACCAGAACGAACACGGGGTCGGTGCAGGCCACCTCTGCAAAGATGGCGAGCATCACGGATTCGAAGACGTGCCCCGCCATGACCAGCCGCACGGGCGACGCCACGCGCGCGCTGACCCACGCCATGCCCACTGGGTACACGTAGGCCACGAGCACGGCCACCACGTACCAATGCACCGAGGCCTTGGCCTCCGAAAACAACGCCAGCAACATCGGACAGGCCACGCCCCAACCCACCGCGCGTGCCACCGCTGCGCTCCGCAAGAAGCGGCTCGTGATGGTAATGGTCGCGCCATCCGACTCTGGGGCGCTGCGCGTATGCTGCAAGGAGGACATGCCCAACCCGGGCGCCGCTCGTATCGCTCACGGTCGGAAACGCAATCCTGCCCAGCACGGCCCGGCCCCTGACCGCGGCTTGTGGGCGCCCATCGGAAACCCGGAGGACCGCCAACGACCCATCGCCGACCCTCTCGCCATCAGGTCGAATCGCCGCCGCACGGGCCCCGACTGCGCGCATGGAGCAGCTGGCCCACCGCCTCCAGCAGCTGGTGATGCTGGAAGGGCTTGGGAAGGAACCGGGTGTTCGGTTCCCGGAGCAAGGTCGCCAACTTGTTCTCGGGCGTGTGGCCCGAGTACAGCAGGACCGGAAGCGCTGGCTCCAGCGCTCGAATCGCCTGGAAGGTCTCCTCGCCATCCATCACCGGCATGACCATGTCGAGGATGACGAGTCCGAAGGGAGCGGACGCATCGACCATGTGGTCGATGCCTTCCTTCCCACTCGCCGCCTGGACCACGTGGAGACCACTCGAGGACAGCGCCTCCGCCATGACGGTTCGCACGCGGGCGTCGTCATCGATCAGCAGCAGCCGCGCCTCGTCGAATCGCGTCGGGACGACGGGCGGCTCACCCGCATCGACCTGGGGGAGCGCCGAGGTGCGGGGCAGCGTCAGCGTCACGGTCGTACCGGTTCCGGGGACGCTCTCCAGCTCGATGGTTCCGCCGTGGTCGTTCACGATTCCGTACACCATGGAGAGGCCGAGGCCGGTGCCCTTTCCTGGTGGCTTCGTCGTGAAGAACGGCTCGAAGGCGCGCTCCTGCTCCGCAGCCGTCATGCCTTGTCCGGAGTCGGTCACGGTCAGGACGACCCGAGCGTCCCGGGACGCGGTGCGGAGCGTCAGCACCCCGTAGGTCTCCATGGCATCCACGCCATTGAGGCAGAGATTCAGCAGGGCCTGGGAGATCTGCTGCTGGTCGCCTGCGACCCATGGCCCCGGCTCCTCCAGCTCGAGCTCTACCCGGGTGACCGCCGCCTGCGTCTCACCGATGGCCTCGGCGATGCTCTTGACAAGAGAGTTCACGCAGAAGGGCTGGTCTGCGCGGTGGCCCTTCCGAGCGAACAGGAGCATGTCGGCGGTCAGCCTCGCCCCTCGCTGGGCGCTCTCGAGGATCCGATCCGTCAACTTGTCTGGAGTGGTCGACCGTCGCTGGATGAGCTCCGCAGAACCGCTGATCACGAGCAGCACGTTGTTCAGCTCGTGGGCCAGTCCCGCAGCAAGGCGACCTGCCGCATCCAGCTGCTGGGTTCTCCGCAACCCCTTTTCGGCCTTCTCCCGCTCTGCGATCTCGGTGCGCAGCTTGTCGTTCAACGTCCGCAGCCTCGCCCGATCCGCGTCTTCCCTGTCGCGAAGGTCATTGATGAAGATCACCGCGAGGACGCTGATGAACACAGACAGCCATATGCCGGCGTTGCTCACGACCCAGCTGCTGGAGTCCGTGACGGCACCCCGGGCAAGCATCCAGACATCATAGAAGCCCGCCAGGCTGAAGTAGACCGCGGCCGCCTGCCATGGCCGGAACGGCATGATGAGGGACGCCGTGAAGAACGTCAGCATCAGCATGGTCCAGTACACGCTGGACGTACCACCCGTCAGGTCGGTGAGGATCACGACCACTACGCCAGTGAGCAGGGAGATGGCCGCACCGGTCCAGTAGGCTCGGACGTTCATCCCCGGCCGGCCCGTGAGCCAGTACAGGAGGATGCTCACCGCGATGGCGACGCCTCGCACGGTATACAGCGGAAGCAGAGAGCCCTCATACACAAAGGGATCGACCAGACCAAACGATGAGAAAGCCACGATCGCGAGCACGCAGAGGAGCCGGGTGGCCTTCTGCGCCTTTCCGAGTCGGAAGCCGCCGAGCGTCTCGGAGGCTGCGGTAGAGGTCCGGGTCACGCCGACAGCGTACGGTCTCCGAAGACAAACGAGCAAGGTGCTTCCCTTCTTCGGCCACGGTTGCCTGGGCCGCTCGGGGTTCCATCGCTGGCTTGGACGGGGGCGCGGCTGGGTTACGCCCGCGCTCTGGGGGTTCCATGCACTCCTTTCTCCCCGGCGTGATTGTCGGCGTAATCCTGCTCCAGTCCGCTGTCGTTGCGCCCATGCTCGCCCGATTGCTCGACCGGGGCGAGTTCGGCCGGGTCATTCGCGTCATCTGGCCTCGCTTCTTCCAGGGGCTCATGTTGCTGGGGGCCGCCTCGCTGGTGATGCGTCTTCTCTCCGACGACGGGTCCATGGCGCGCCTCGTCATGTCGGGCACAACGCTGGGAGGCGCCGGCCTCTGCCACGCCATCATTCCCGCCACGAACCGCGCCACCGACATGGGTGACGCGCGACGCTTCCAGCTGCTTCACGTCGTCAGTGTCCTGGTGACCATCCTCATCCTGGTCGGAAACGCGGTGGTCGCGTTTCTGTAGGCCGGGTGCACGGTCACGCCCACACCCCTCCTGCATCTACCGAGACACCCGGAGAGACCGATGGAGACCGC